>NZ_JBPKJK010000249.1:0-8618 GCF_051756985.1 Saccharothrix sabaoui | reverse complement strand
CGGCGCCGTCACCCGGTCGTCCCTGACCTGCGCGCCAGGTGCGCGGCCACGCCGTCGAGGTAGAGGTCCAGCGCGAAGCCGAAGTCCGCGTCCACCTCCTCCCGCACGTACAGGTCGTCCGCGTCGAACACGCCCGCGGCCACGACCCGGCCGAGCGCCGGCATCCGCCGCGGGTCGACGACGACCCTCAGCGCGCGTGAGTACGACCGGCTGAACGCGTCCGGGTTCTCCCGGTGGACCCGGGACAGCTCGACGCCCAGCCGCAGCTCGCCGTGCACGAAGGTGAGCAGGCCCATCACGATGCCGACCTTCTCGGCCTCGCCCACCGGCTCGTCGGCCAGCGCGCCGAGCGCGCTGTCGAACCAGGCGAGGTTGTGCGGCCCGACGGGCGGTCCGGCCAGCGGGATCAGCGCGAACCACGGGTGCCGCCGGAACGCGCCCACCACGGCGCGCGTCCACGTGGTCAGCCCGGCCCGCCAGTCGCCCGCCGGCAGCTCGGGCGGTGACTCCAGCGCCGCGTCCGCCATCAGCGCCAGCAGCTCGTCCTTGCTGTTCACGTGCCGGTAGAGCGCCATCGTCGACTTGTCGAGCTGCTGCGCGACGCGGGCCATCGAGACGGCGGCGAGCCCTTCGGCGTCGGCCACCTCGATCGCCGCGCGGGTGATGTCGGCGACCGTGAGGGACGGTTTGCGGCCCCGTTTCGGCGCCTCCCGCAGCCCCCAGAGCAGGGCGATCTCGTCCGGCAGGCCGTCCTCGTCGGTCATCCTCGCCCCCTCCTCGCGCTGCTCGCAGTCTAGGGCTTCCGCAGAAAACTGCGTATGAGCTACGCTAATCTGCGTATCCGATACGCATAAAGGGGGCGGCGATGATCGTCGACGTGCGGGGCCTGCGCAAGGCGTACGGCTCCACAGCGGTGCTGGACGGGGTGGACCTGGAGGTCGCCGAGGGGTCGGTCTTCGCGCTGCTCGGCCCCAACGGCGCGGGCAAGACCACCACCATCCGCGTGCTGTCCACGCTGGCCAGGCCGGACGCGGGCGAACTGCGGGTCGCGGGCCACGACGTGGTGCGCGAACCGGCCGCGGTGCGCGCCGCGATCAGCGTCACCGGCCAGTACGCGGCCCTGGACGCCGAGCAGACCGGCCGCGAGAACCTCGTGGTGATCGGCCGGCTGATGCGCCTCGGGCGCGGGGGAGCCCGGAAGCGCGCGGTCGAGCTGCTGGAGCGCTTCGACCTGGTCGACGCCGCCGACCGCCGCGTGAAGACCTACTCCGGCGGCATGCGCCGCCGCCTCGACCTCGCCGCGGGCCTCGTCGCGTCGCCGCGGGTCGTCTTCCTGGACGAGCCGACCACCGGCCTCGACCCGGTGAGCCGCACGACGATGTGGGACGCCGTCCGCGACCTCGTGCGCACCGGCACCACGATCTTCCTCACCACGCAGTACCTGGAGGAGGCCGACCGCCTCGCCGACCGGATCGCCGTGCTGGACAAGGGGAAGGTCGTCGCCGACGGCACCGCCGACGACCTCAAGTCCCGCGTCGGCGGCGAACGCCTCGACCTCCGGTTCGCCTCACCGGCCGACCTGGCCGCCGCCCACGTCCGCCTCGGCGGCTCCCGCGCGTCGGACCTGGTGCTCAGCCTGCCGTCCGACGGCTCCGCCGCCCACCTGCACACCGTGCTGGACGACCTGCGCGACGCCGGCGCGACGCCCGAGCGGGTCTCCTCGCACCGCCCCACCCTCGACGACGCCTTCCTCGCGCTGACCGCCCGCAGGGGAGTTCCCGCATGAGCCACGCCGTCGCCGACTCGATCACCATGATCGGCCGCAGCATCAGGTTGAGCAGGCGCAACACCGACACCCTCGTCATGTCCGCCGTCCTGCCGCTGCTGATGATGACCCTGTTCGTGCAGGTGTTCGGCGGCGCCATCGCCACCGGCACGACCTACGTGAACTACGTGGTGCCCGGCATCGTCCTGCTGTGCACCGGCTACGGCGCCGCGTCCACCGCGATGGCCGTGGCCGACGACATGACCTCCGGCGTGGTCGACCGGCTCCGCTCCATGCCGATCCGCCCGTTCGTCGTGCTGACCGGCCACGTGGTCGCCAGCGTCGCCCGCAACGCCCTGTCCACCGCGATCGTCGTGGCCGCCGCCGTGGCCATGGGCTTCCGCCCGGACGCCACCGCGGTGGAGTGGCTCGCCACCGCCGGCCTGCTCCTGCTCTACGTCCTGGCGCTCTCCTGGCTGGCCGCGGGCCTCGGCGCGGTGGCCCGCTCGGTCGAGTCGGCCAGCGCCCTGAGCTTCTTCATGCTGTTCCTGCCCTACCTCAGCAGCGCCTTCGTGCCGACCAAGACCATGCCCGCCGCCCTGGAGGCGATCAGCGAGCACCAGCCGATCACCCCGATCATCGAAACCGTCCGCGGCCTGCTGACCGGAACCCCGATCGGCACCAGCGGCCCCCTGGCCCTCACCTGGTCGCTCGCCCTGCTGGTCGCCTCCTTCCTCCTGGCCACCGCCCTCTACCGCCGCCGCGTGCGGGACTGACGCCGGCGCCGCGCGGCTTCCCGTTTTTGTCCACTATTTGGCCCGCGGCGCGATAACTGCCCACTTTTTTGTCTGTTTTCGGCGGCCGTCGGCTGCCTATCATCTGCCGGGTGTCCGGCTACAAGTACGATTTGTTCATCAGCTACAGCCGTTACGGCAGCGTGCGGAAGTGGCTCCAGAACCACTTCCACCAGAAGCTCGTGGAGTGCCTTGCCGACCAGGTGGCGCCGGCGCCGAGGGTGTACGTCGACTGGACCATGCCGAGTGCTGTGGACTGGCCCTCCAACCTGCAAAAAGCCCTGCACCGCAGCAAGATCATGATTCAGCTCCTCACCCCGCCCTACTTCGAGTCGCAGTGGTGCGTGGCGGAGTGGCGGAGTATGCAGGAGCGGGAGAAGATGCTCGGCTTGGCGGGTTCGGACCTGACCCAGGGGCTGGTCTACCCCATCCTCTACTCGGACTCGGAAAACTTTCCGATGGAAGGTCGGACGCGTTCTTGGCGGGACTTCAAAAAACTGGCTCAGCCGGACTTGGTGTTCCAGGAGAGCCGGAAGTTCAACCGCTTCCACCGGGAGGTCAACGAGCTGGCCCGTGACCTGGTCCAACTGTTGCAGCAGGTACCCGAGTGGCAGCCCGACTGGCCGATCGTCGAGAAACCGGACCCGCTGCTCATACCGCCGCCCCCGCTGCCGAGGTTCGAGCTGTGACCGGCACCGTCATCACGTTCTACTCCTACAAGGGCGGTGTCGGGCGCAGCTTCACGCTGGCCAACATCGCGGTCCTCCTGGCGCGCTGGGGCTACCGGGTCCTCACCATCGACTGGGACCTGGAGGCGCCGGGCCTGCACCACTACTTCGCGTCGGTGCTGCCCACGGCGCCCGAAGGCGGCGTGATCGACCTCGCCCACGACTTCCTCGGCGGTGCCCAGGGCCCCCGGGCCCACGCGGTCCGGCTCGACGTCGAGGGCGGCACCCTCGCCCTGCTGGCCGCAGGCAGGCTGGACCAGTCCTACATGGGGCGGATGCAGCAGATCAACTGGGCGGAGCTGTACGAGCTGGGGTTCGCCACCTTCCTGGAGCGCTGTCGGGAGGAGTGGACCGAGGAGTACGACTTCGTCCTGATCGACAGCCGGACCGGTATCTCGGACATCGGCGGCATCTGCACCGCCCACCTGCCGGATCGGCTGGCCGTCGTGTTCACCGCGAACGAGCAGAACCTCAAGGACGTCGTGGACGTCGTCGAACGCGCCGACCGCGCGCGGGACCGGATGCCCTACGACCGACCGCAGCACACGGTGCTCCCCATCCTGTCCCGGCTGGACAACCGGGTGGAGTACGAGCGGGCCGAGGAGTGGCGGCGCAGGTGCGCCCGGGTCGTCGCGCCGCTCTTCGGCAACTGGCTGGTCAAGAGCGTGCCGGAAGACCTGATGCTGAAGCACCTCACGGTGCCGTACGTCTCCTACTGGAGCTTCGGCGAGCAGCTGTCCGTGCTGGAGGAACTCGTCCCCTCGGCGGACCAGATCTCGTTCGCCCTGGAGACGGTGGCCGCCGTCGTCGCGCAGCAGTTCGACCGCACAGACCTGCTCGCCGACAACCGGGACGCCTACGTGGCGGCGGCGCGCGACCGCCGCCGGGAGTTCGGCCTGGACCTGCTGGTCTCCAGTCCGCGGTCCGCCCTGGGTGTCGCGACCAAGCTGATCGACGAACTGCGCGCGCTCGGCGTCCGCGCCGGCGGGTCGCTGTCCGGCGACCCGGAGTTCCTCGACCGGCGCCGCGAGCCCGCCGAGCACCTGTGCCTGGTGGTGGACCGCGCCGCGAGCCGCTGGCAGGTCACCGAGGCGGAGCGCTTCCTCCGGCACGCGATCGGCCCGGCCAGTGGCCGACGCCAGTTGTTCTGCGTGCTGACGCACGGCACCGACCCCGAGCACCTGCCGGGTTTCCTGCGCAACCTCCAGCACCTGCGGTTGGAGCCGGGCGCACGGCCCGCGCACGTGGCGCGGCAGCTGTTCGACCTGATCACCGGCACGCCGTCGGACGCGGAGAGCCCCGACCAGGAGGCCCTGCGGGACGCGGCGGCCGCACTGCGCGACGTACCGGCGGAGGTGCCCTCCCGTCGGCGGGTGCCGCTCGTGGAGCAGACCGTGCGCGACATGACCGCCGCGCTCGACGACGGCGACCTGCCGCTGTTGCACGACCTGTCGCTCGACCTCGGGGTGCTGTTCAGGTCGCACGCAGACGGCGGCCGGGTCGCCGTGCCGGACGAGCTGCGCGCCCTGATCGACGCCCTGCTCGCCCGGATCGACCGTCGAATCCACTCGATCTCCGACTGAAAGGTGGCGGAATGCCGCGGGAGTACGCGAACGAGGAACGGGCCGCGCTGATCGTGCTGATGCTGGAGAACCGGGACGTGCCCAACACGGAGTTGGACAAAGACCTCAAGGCCAGGCTCAGCAAGGGCGGCCGCGAACGGCTGAACGAGGACGGGCTCCTCCGGTCCTGGAAGGTGGGGAACCGGCTCGTCCACCGGATCACCGACGAGGGGATCACCTGGTGCCTGGAGGACCTGCGCGCGGGCGGGCCGCCGTCGAGGACGGGGGCGTTGTCGCGGGCGCACTTCGCGGTGCTGAAGATCTTCATCGAGCACCACCGGCGGCACGGCACCCTGGTCGAGGTGATCCGCTCCGGCGGGGACCTGGAGACGCTGATCCGCTCCGCCTACCTGGACCTGTCGGTCAAGCCGCAGGACTGGGTCCGGCTGGCCAGGCTCCGCCCCGAGCTCAACGGCGCGGACCGGGCCGAGGTGGACGCGGTGCTGCTGGGGATGGCCAGGGCCGGTGAGGTGCACCTGGTCCCCGAGTCCAACCGCAAGGCGCTGACCGACGCCGACCACGCCGCCGCGATCAGGATCGGCAGCGAGGACAAGCACCTCATGGCGATCGAGGAATCATGACCGGTGACCAACGCGAGGCGCTGGCCGCGCTCCGCTTCAACTCCGCCGAGACCCCCGACGACGTCTGGCACACCTCGCCGTCCCACGTGGAGGGCATGCACGACAGGGCGGAGCGCCGCATCCGGGCGGGCATCGCGGACGCCAGGGCCAGCACCGGCCCCAGCCCGGTCGGCCTGGTGCTCCAGGGCCAGAAGGGCGTCGGCAAGACCCACCTGCTCGGCGCGGTGCGCCGCGTGGTCCAGGGGCAGGGTGGCTACTTCTTCCTGGTCGAGCTGACCGACGGCACGGTGTTCTGGGACGACGTGGCCGATGCCCTGCGCAGCCAGCTCCGCCGGCCCGACGACAACGGCGCGCTGCAGCTCACCACCCTGCTGCGGCAGTTGTGCGAACGGGCCGGTGTGCCCGGCGTGGTGGCGGGGGCGATCACGGCCGCCGCGCCGCTCACCCCCGACGACCTGCGCGCCTTCCTGCACCACCTGTCCGGGTTGGACGGCCTGGTGGCGGTCGAGTGCGGCGACACGATCCGGGCCCTGGTGCTCTACGGGTCCGAGCACTTCGACGTCGGCCTGACCTACCTCCAGGGGGTCGAGGACACCGGCGACGAACGCCGCCACTGGGGCCTGCCGGTCAAGCCGAAGTCGGCGCGCACGCTGGTGCGCGACATCTCGCGCGTCCTCGCCCTGACCGGTCCGAGCGTCATCGCCATCGACCAGCTGGACACGCTGGTCAACAAGAGCCAGGACCTCACCGACGAGGAGGAGACGAACGCGGGGCTCGTCCAGGAGCTGGCGCTGTTCTCCGACGGGCTGATGCAGCTCCGCGAGACGACCAGGCGGACGTTGTCCCTCGTGGCGTGCCTGCCCTACACGTGGAAGAAGCTGCACTCGGTCGCGAGCGACACGGTGTCCGACCGGTTCACCGAGACGCCGATCCTGAACTCCATCGTCGACCCGGGCCTCGGTCGGGCGCTGGTGGAGCGCTGGCTCGGGGTGGTCTACGAGCGCACCGGGTTCACCCCGCCGCAGCCGACCTGGCCGGTGTCGCCGGACGCGTTCGGCGCGTCGTGGCTGCCGCAGACGCCGCGGCAGCTCCTCCGGCGCATCCACGCGCACGCCGAGTCCTGCCTCTACGGCGAGATCCGGGAACTGGGGTCGTTCGACGAGTCGTCCGAGCCACCGCCCGAGCCACTGCCCGGGCCGACCGGGCCCGACGGTCCGGAGCCGGGCCACTTCCGGGACTTCGACACCCGGTTCGCGGAGCTGCGGGACAAGGCGGAGATCACGGCCGCCGCGCTGAAGCAGCACAACGAGGACGAGGTGATGCCCGGGCTGCTGCTGGCCGGGCTGAAGTCGTGGATCAACGAGGTCGGCAACGACGACATGGCGTGGGAGGTGGAGTCCATCGCCGGCGGGGGCAAGCTGCACGCCGGCCTGCGCCGCACCGTGGACGAGGAGCTGGACGTCGCCGAGCGCTGGGGGTTCCGGTTCATCGCCAGCGCCCACGGCAACGTGGTGCTGCGCCGGCTGCGCGACGCCCGGGTCGCGGCGGAGATCCGCGCCGGCGCGCGCAACCGGCACCTGGTGCTCATGGTCAACGGCAACCGGGGGTGGACCGGTCAGAAGACCAGGGGCGAGGTGGCCGAGCTGGAGCGGACCGGGGGTCGGCGGGTCAACGTCTCGGACGACGACCTGCGGACGTTCAGCGCCCTCAAGGAGATGCTGCCCATGCAGAGCCACCAGCTGCTGGCGTGGCTGGTGGCGCGGAAACCGGCCAGCAGCTCGACGTTCCTGCGGGAGATCCTGCCCGGCCAGGGGCGTTCCGCGGCCAGCCACCAGGAGACCCGGCCGCCGCCGTCACGGGCGTCGGGGGAGCAGCCGTCCCCCACGGGGATCGCGCTGGGCATGGACGGCGAGGTCCGGGTCGAGCTGGAGTCGTTGCGCAAGCACGTCATGATCTTCGCGGGTTCCGGCAGCGGGAAGACCGTGCTGCTGCGGCGGATCGTCGAGGAGTGCGCCCTGCGGGGGGTGTCGGCGATCGTGCTGGACCCGAACAACGACCTGGCCCGGTTGGGCGACGCCTGGCCGCAGGCGCCGGCCGACTGGCGGCCGGGGGACGCCCGCAGCGCCGACGAGTACCTCGGCAGCACCGAGGTGGTGGTGTGGACCCCGGGACGGGCGGGCGGGCGCCCGATGAGCTTCAACCCGCTGCCCGACTTCGCCGGCGTGCTGGACGACGAGGACGAGTTCACCGCCTCGGTCGAGGCCGCCGTGGCCCGCCTGGTCCCGCACGCCAGGGTCGGCGGCGCCACGAAGACCGCCGCCCGCGGCCAGGCGGTGCTGCGCGAGGCCATGGCGCACTACGCCCGCAAGGGCGGTCGGGACCTGTCGGAGTTCATCGGCGTGCTGGCCGACCTGCCGGACGGGGTGAGCAAGCTGACCACCGCGCGGGCGACGGCGGCCGACCTGGCGGAGACGTTGCGGGCCGCGATGGTCAACGACCCGCTGCTCGGCGGTCGGGGCGAGCCCACGGACCCCGACCTGCTGCTCACCCCGACGCCGGGCAAGCGGGCGCGGATCTCGGTGATCAGCTTCGTCGGGCTGCCGTCCGACGAGCAGCGGCAGGGGTTCACCAGCCAGCTCCAGCTGGAGGTGTTCGCCTGGGTCAAGCGCCACCCGGCGGTGGACCGGCCGCTCGGCGGGCTGCTCGTGATGGACGAGGCGCAGACGATCGCGCCGTCCGGCACCGCGACGGCGAGCACGCGGAGCACCATCCTGCTGGCGTCGCAGGCGCGCAAGTACGGGCTGGGCCTGGTCTTCGCCACCCAGGCGCCGAAGGGCGTGCACAACCAGGTCACCGGCAACGCCACGACGCAGTTCTACGGCAGGCTGAACACCCCGGCGCAGGTCGCCGCGGCGACCGAGATGGCCAGGGCCAAGGGCAGCTCGGTCGGGGACATCTCGCGCCTGGAGCGCGGGTGGTTCTACGTCACCGGGGAGGACTTCGGGTTCCGCCGGATGCGCGCCCCGCTGTGCCTGAGCCACCACCCGCCCAGCCCGCTGCGGCTGGAGGAGGTGCTCGACCGGGCCCGCGACGGCCGGCCCTGACCCCTGACGCGGCACCGGTCCCGG
>NZ_JBPKJK010000248.1:0-8815 GCF_051756985.1 Saccharothrix sabaoui | reverse complement strand
CCGCTGCCCGATCCCGCTGCCCGATCCCGCTGCCCGACTCCGGTGTCCGACTCAGGCGCCCGGCGCCGGTGGCGGAAGAGGCGAACACCGGACCGCCCGGCGGAAGTCGGCGCCGCCGCGTGGAATCCGGCGGGAAATGGGTCGCCGCTTTTCGGGTCCCCGAACCCCGGACCCGCGCACCGGTCCCGGGAACGCGGAACCCGCGGTGCCGCCGCGCATTCCCGGCGTGACCCGACCGGCCGCACGGCGAACCCGTCCGGCCCAACCGCACCGGGCGACCGGGAACCCGCTGTGCCCGTCAGGTGGTCGGCGCGGCCAGCGCGGTGGGCAGGTAGTGCGCCGAGACCAGGCGCGGCCAGCCCGTGGACGAGTCCGATGTGGACCAACCCGGCGCCGGGCGGCGGAACGCCAGCAGCCAGGTGCTGCCCTTCTTGCACGGCACGTCCGCCAGGGGCAGGCCGCCCAGGTCGGCGAGGGTGGAGACGATGTCCGGGATCACCCCGCCCTGGCTGGAGACGACCGGGGTGCCGGGGCCGTCGGCGATCTCCAGCAGCCGGACCAGGCCCGCCTCGCGGTCGGGCCAGTAGCCCTCCTCGGACAGCCGGGGCTCCAGCAGCACGTCCACGCCGAGGTCGTCGGCGACCCCCCGCACGGTGTCCACGCACCGCAGGCGCGGCGCGGCGTGCACGCGCGACGGGCCCCACAGCGGCAGCACCGCGCGCAGCCCGGCCGCCTGCCGCCAGCCCGCCGAGCTGAGCGGCCGCAGGTCGTCGTCGCCGGGCCAGTTGCCCCGCTTGCCCGCCTTCGCGTGCCGCACCAGCAGCACGGTCGCCAGGTCCGCCGGCTCCGCCGCGAACCGCTCCAGCACGGTCCGGTCGGTGTCCCGCGTCACCATCGCCGCCGCCTCGGCGACGGGCACCCACCGCAGCTCGTCCACCTCGTCGTTGGGCTCGAACGCCCCCGACCCGGCGCGCGCGCTGAAGTAGTCCACGACCTTCGGCTTGCCGAACGCCTCGTAGTCCACCCGGCACAGGTGCCGCCCCAGCACGGCGCGGAACCCGGTCTCCTCGTGGACCTCGCGCACCGCCGCGGCGGGCACGGTCTCGCCCGGGTCCAGCTTGCCCTTCGGCAGCGACCAGTCGTCGTAGCGCGGCCGGTGCACGACCGCCACGGAACCCTCGCGCCACAGCACGGCGCCGGCAGCCCTGATCACGGGCCTCACCCCGTCGCGCGGTGGGCGCGCAGCAGCTCGGTCTGGTGGTCGCGCACGCGGCTCCCGTCGGACGGCGACGCCTCCCACCCCCCGTCGGGCTGGAGCACCCAGCAGCGGGTCGTGGGCTCCAGCGCCGAATCGAGCATCGAGTCGAGCTGCGCGGTGAGCTTCGGGTCGGTCACCCGCACCTGCACCTCGACGCGCCGGTCGAGGTTGCGGTGCATCATGTCGGCGCTGCCGATCCAGTGCTCCCCGGCGCCGACGAAGTGGAACACCCGCGAGTGCTCCAGGAACCGGCCGAGGATCGAGCGCACGTGGATGTTCTCCGACAGCCCCTTGATGCCGGGCTTGAGCGAGCACACCCCGCGCACCACGACCTGCACCGGCACGCCCGCCTGCGACGCCCGGTACAGCGAGTCGATGACCTGCTCGTCCACCAGCGAGTTGACCTTGATGCGCACCCCGGCGGGCCGGCCGGCGCGGACGTGCTCGACCTCCCGCTCGATGCGCTCCACGATGCCCCGCCGCACGCCGTAGGGCGCGACCAGCAGGCTGCGGTAGTGGTCCTGGCGGGCGTACCCGGTCAGCACGTTGAACAGGTCCGTCAGGTCCGCGCCGATGGTCGGCTCGGCGGTGAGGAGGCCGACGTCCTCGTACATCCGCGCGGTCTTCGGGTTGTAGTTGCCGGTGCCGATGTGGCAGTAGCGCTGTATGCGCGAGCCCTCCTGGCGCACCACCAGCGACGTCTTGCAGTGCGTCTTGAGGCCCATCAGGCCGTACACGACGTGCACGCCCGCCTTCTCCAGCGCCCGCGCCCACTTGATGTTGGCCTGCTCGTCGAACCGCGCCTTGATCTCCACCAGCGCCACGACCTGCTTGCCCGCCTCGGCCGCGTCGATCAGCGCGTCGACGATGGGGGAGTCGCCGGAGGTGCGGTACAGGGTCTGCTTGATGGCGAGCACGCGCGGGTCGGCCGCCGCCTGCTCGATGAACCGCTGCACGGACGTGGAGAACGAGTCGTACGGGTGGTGCACGAGCACGTCGCCCTCGCGCAGGGTCGCGAAGATGCTCTTGGGCGTCTCCCGCTCGCCGAACGCCGGGGGCGTGGCGGGCACGAACGGCGCGTCCTTGAGCTGCTTGCGGTCCACGCCGTAGAGCTGCCACAGGCACGACAGGTCCAGCAGACCGGGCACCTGGACGACGTCGTGCGGGTCGACCTCCATCTCCCGCAGCAGCCGCTCCAGCATGTTCTCCGTCATGTCGTCGGCGACCTCCAGGCGGACCGGGGGACCGAACCGGCGGCGCGCCAGCTCCCGCTCCAGCGCCTGGAGCAGGTCCTCGTCCTGGTCCTCCTCGACCTCCAGGTCGGCGTTGCGGGTGACCCGGAAGGCGTGGCACTCGACGACCTGCATCCCGGCGAACAGCTCGCCCAGGTGCGCCGCGATCAGCTCCTCGACGGGCAGGAACGTCGCCGTCGGGCTGGTGCGGTCGTTCTCCACGCGGACCAGGCGCGGCACGTTGTCGGGCACCTTGATGCGGGCGAACCGCTCCGCCCCGCCCTCGGGGTCGCGCACCGTCGCGGCCAGGTTCAGCGACAGGCCGGAGATGTAGGGGAACGGGTGCGCGGCGTCCACGGCCAGCGGCGTGAGCACCGGGAACACCTGGTCGGTGAAGTAGTTCGACAGCCGGAGCTTCTCGAAGTCGCTGAGCTGGGTCCAGTTGACGATGCTGATGCCGTGCTTCTCCAGCTCCGGCTGCACGTGGTCGAGGAACACGCGGGCGTGCTGCTCGACCAGCTCCTGGGCGCGCTTGGACATGTTGACCAGCTGCTCGCGCGGGGTGAGGCCGTCCGCGCTGCGCACCGACAGGCCCGTCTCGTCGCGGCGCTTCAGGCCCGCGACCCGCACCATGTAGAACTCGTCGAGGTTCGAGGCGAAGATCGCCAGGAACTTCGCCCGCTCCAGCAGCGGCTGCGAGGCGTCCTCGGCCAGCGCCAGGACCCGGGCGTTGAAGTCCAACCAGGACAGTTCCCGGTTGAAGTACCGGTCGTCGGGCAGGTCGGCCTGCGCCTCGGTGGCCGTCACGGCGGGCGGTGAGCTCGGGAACGGCCGGGCGGGCGTCTCCGGGGTCGGCTGCCCGGCGGAACCGCGCGTGCCCGCCCGGCGCGCGGCCGGGCGCGGTCGGCGCTTCGGCGTGCTCGCGGGGGGCGTGGCCCGCGACGTCCGGGTGCGTCGCTTCGGCGCGGGCTGCTCAGGCGTGTTGTCCGTGCTCACGGTCGTATTGTCCACCAACGAGGGACCTCGCGCGCCGATCGGAGCCGGCCGGGAGGTGAACTCCCCGTCACACCGGTCGCAGCAGGCCGCGCACCGCACCCGAGCCGTCACGCACGAGCGTCACCCGCTGGCCGGGGCGCAGCGAGCGCCAACCCCCCTCGGCCACCGCGGCGGCCGGGACGTCCACCAGCACGCCGTCGTCGCGCAGCACCGTGGCCGAGCCGTCCGGGTGGTGCGCGCTCACGGTCGCCTGCTCGGTCACGGGGCGACGCTAGCCGATGGGGCGGCGCCGCGGCTCAGCCGCGGACCGGGGTGGTGGCCGCCGCCGTCCGGGCGCCCAGGCCCAGCGCCGCCGCCGACCCCAGGTCCTCCGCCGTGTCCACGTCGTGCCGCAGCGACGGCCAGGGCCCCACCAGGGGCACCGCGCCCGACGCCGCGTGCGCCGCGGCCGAGCCCGCGCCGAACGACGGGTCCAGCGGGCCGCCCGGCGCGGACAGCAGCATCGTCGTGCCCGTCCCCTGGCGGTCCGGGACGAACGACCGGCCCCGCGCCGCGGCCAGCGCCGCTGCCAGCTCGGCGGTCCGCAGCGCGGGCAGGTCCGCCTGGAGCGCGCCCACGACGGACGAGGCGTCCTCGGCGCGCAGCACCCCCGCGCCGAACCGCAGCGCCGCGTTGAGCCCCTCCGGCCCGGCGACCGACTCGACGCCCAGCGCCCGCAGCTCCGCCACCACCGCCCGGTCCGACGTGACGACCACCACACGCCGCACGGCGGGCAGGGCGGCGGTGACGGTGTCGAGCGCGAACGCCAGGGCGAGCACCGGCCGGTCCAGCCCCACGATGCGAGATTTGGCCCGGTCCAGCGCTTTGACCGGCACCACCAGGTCCACTTCGGCTCCCACCCCGCCATACTCCCCGATGCCGGCTGGACCTGGCCGGGGGCTCCGGGGAAGACTCCAGGTCCACGAACTGGAGAGGGAGTGCACGTGGCCAGAGAGAAGGGCGGCTTCTGGGTCGGGTTCGCCGCGGTGGTCTTCTACCCGGCGACCACCGCGATGGCGCGCCGGCGCGTCGAGGGCGGCGAGCACCTCCCGCGGGAGGGCGGCGCGCTCGTCGTGATGAACCACGTGTCGCACCTGGACCCGGTCTACGACGCGGTCTTCACGCACCGGCAGGGGCGCGTGCCGCACTTCCTGGCCAAGCACGGCCTGTGGAACGTCCCGGTGCTCGGTTCCGTCCTCAGGGGCGCCCGCCAGATCCCCGTCTACCGCGGCACGGCCGACGCCCAGCAGAGCCTGCGCGCCGCCCACGACGCCCTGGAGCAGGGCATGGTGGTGATCATCTACCCGGAGGGCACGATCACCCGCGACCCGGACGGCTGGCCGATGACCTCGCGCACGGGCGTGGCGCGGCTCGCGCTGGAGCACGACGTGCCGGTGCTGCCCGCCGCCCGCTGGGGCACCCGCGACGTCTACGACCACTACCGCAGGAAGTTCCGGCCGTTCCCGCGCAAGACCGTCGTGACGAAGGTCGGCGCGCCGGTCGACCTGTCCGCCCACCGCGGCCGGCCGCAGAACCTCGCCCTGCTGCGCGAGGTCACCGACCTGCTGATGGGCGAGGTGAAGGGGCTGCTCGCGGAGGTCCGCGAGGAGCAGGCCCCCGACGGCTTCTACTCGGCGAAGAAGTCCTGACGTGGACCGGGTCGCGGTGCTGGGCGCCGGGTCGTGGGGCACCGCCTTCGCCAAGGTGCTCGCCGACTCCGGCACCGACGTGGTGCTGTGGGCGCGGCGCGCGGAGGTGGCCGACGCCATCTCCGCGGGCCGGGTCAACACCGACTACCTGCCGGACGTGGTGCTGCCGGCGAACCTGACCGCCACCGCCGACGCCGACAAGGCGCTCGACGGGGCGGGGGCCGTGGTGCTGGCCGTGCCGAGCCAGACGCTGCGGGAGAACCTCGCCGGCTGGCGCGCGTCGCTGCCGCCCGGCGCGACGCTGGTCAGCCTGGCCAAGGGCGTCGAGCTGGGCACGCTCAAGCGGATGAGCGAGGTGGTCCGCGAGGTCGCCGGCGTGCCGGAGGACCAGGTCGCCGTGGTGACCGGGCCGAACCTGGCCAAGGAGATCGCGGCCGAGCAGCCGACCGCCACGGTCATCGCGTGCACCGACCACGACCGCGCGGTGGAGTTCCAGCACGCCTGCTCCAACGCCTACTTCCGGCCGTACACGAACGTCGACGTCGTCGGCTGCGAGCTGGGCGGGGCGTGCAAGAACGTCATCGCGCTGGCGTGCGGCATGGCGGCGGGCATGGGGTTCGGCGACAACACGATGGCCTCGATCATCACCCGCGGCCTGGCCGAGACGGCCCGGCTGGGCGCGGCGCTGGGCGCGGACCCGCTGACGTTCGCGGGCCTCGCCGGCCTGGGCGACCTGGTGGCGACCTGCGCGTCGCCGCTGTCGCGCAACCGGTCGTTCGGTGAGAGGCTCGGTCGCGGCGACTCCCTGGCGCAGGCGCAGGACGCGGCGCACGGGCAGGTCGCCGAGGGCGTGAAGTCGTGCTCGTCGATCCGCGAGCTGGCCGCGCGCCACGACGTGGACATGCCCATCACCGAGGGCGTGCACCAGGTGTGCCACGAGGGGCTCGACCCGCGCGTGCTGACCGCGGCGCTGCTCGGGCGCGAGCGGAAGGCGGAACGGCAATGACCGGCAGGTGGGGCGACGGCACCCGGGTCGTGCACACGACGGCTCCCGTGCCGGGGCAGCCGTTCACCGCGGGCCCGGTGTTCGCCTCGGCCTACCACCTGGGCGGCGCGGACACGTACGGCCGCGCGCACAACCCGACGTGGCGGGTGCTGGAGGAGGCGCTGGGCGACCTGGAGGGCGGCACCGCGGTGCTGTTCCCGTCCGGCATGGCGGCGATCTCGACGTTCCTGCGCGTGGTCCTCGCGCCCGGTGACACCGTCGTGCTGCCGGGCGACGGCTACTTCCTGACCCGCTCGCTGGTCGCGCAGATGCCGGTGGACGTGGTCGAGGTGCCCACCGCCGGGCCGTACCCGTCGTTCGACGGGGTGCGGCTCGTGCTGCTGGAGTCGCCGTCCAACCCCGGCCTCGACGTGTGCGACATCGCCGCCCTCGCCGAGGCGGCGCACGCCGCCGGCGCGCTGGTGGCGGTGGACAACACGACCGCGACGCCGCTCGGGCAGCTGCCCCTGGCGCTGGGCGCGGACGCCGTGGTGAGCAGCGACACCAAGGCCGTGGCCGGGCACAGCGACGTGCTGCTCGGGCACGTGACCGCGGCCGACCCGGCGCTGGCCGAGGAGGTCCGCGCGGCCCGCACCACCGGCGGCGCGATCCCCGGCCCGTTCGAGGCGTGGCTGGCGCACCGCGGGCTCGGCACGCTCGACCTGCGGCTGACCAGGCAGGCGGAGAACGCCGCCGCCCTGTACGACGCGCTGAAGGCGCACCCGGCGGTGACCGGCCTGCGCTGGCCCGGCGCGCCCGAGGACCCGGCGCACGCCGTGGCGTCGAAGCAGATGCGCCGCTTCGGCGGGGTGCTGACCTTCCTGCTGGCGGACGCGGGCGCCGTCGCGGCGTTCCTGGAGCGGTCGGAGCTGGTGTACGCGAGCACCAGCTTCGGCGGCCTGCACACGAGCCTCGACCGGCGGGCCCAGTGGGGCGACCCGGTGCCGGAGGGCCTGGTCAGGCTGTCCGCGGGCTGCGAGGACACCGCGGACCTGGTGGCCGACGTGCTGAAGTCACTCTGACGGGTCCATTTCGTGGGACGCGGTTGCGGGGGTGGCGGCTCGCTGCCACCCTCGTCGCATGTCCTTCCGCGCCATGATCGACGGGTGGGGTCACATCGACCTCGGCCTGGTCGCCAGCGCGCTCTGTTCCTGTCGGTGATCGCCCCGCGTCCCGCGAGCAGTCGACGCTCGCCACCCCCGGCATCCCGAAGAAGGAACCTGATGTTCGCCGTCCCGGAGAACACGATCGCCCTGCCCCCGTCGCACGCCGCCCCGCACCCCGTGCGGATCGCGCTCGACGTGGCGGCGCGGCGCGAGCGCTGGGCCCACCTGCTCCGCTACGACCCCGACACCCGCTTCGCCGCCCTCGTCGAGCGCACCGACGAGCAGGAGGTGTGGCTCATGAGCTGGCTGCCCGGCCAGCACACCGACCTGCACGACCACGGCCCGACGGCCGGCGCGTTCACCGTGGTCAGCGGCTCGCTGACCGAGGTGGTCGCGCTCAACGGGCACCAGGTGCTGCACAACCTGGTGGCCGGCCAGTCCCGCGTGTTCGGGCCCGACTACGCCCACCAGGTGCGCAACGACGGCGTCGACCCGGCCGTCACGATCCACGTGTACCGCGACGGCGGGCGCACCATGCGCCCGGTCCGGTTCGCGCCCCTCGGCTAGCGCCTGCCCGCGACGTGCGGTGGGACCTCCCAGTCGCCCACCAGCGCCGGGTCCGGTTCCGGGGCGCCCCACGAGGTGCGCAGCGGCAGCACACCGGCCCACCGCTCGTTCGCGGCGACGTCCTCCCCCTCGTCGCCGGGCGGGCCGCTGCGGATCTTCACCGACGCCTCGGCGAGGTCGAGCGAGAGCACGGACGTCGCGGCCAGCTCCCTCGGCGTCGGCTGCCGGGCGTAGTCCCACGAGCCGGGCGCGATGTGCTCGGTGAGCACGCGCAGGGCGTGCGCCTTGGCGTCCGGCTCGGTGACCGGGACGGCGGTGCCGTGGATCACGGCCGCGCGGTAGTTCATGGAGTGGTCGAACACCGAGCGGGCGTAGACGACGCCGTCCAGGAGGGTGACGCCGACGCACACCGGCACGCCGAGGGCGGCCTCGCGGAGGCTGCGCGCGCCGGTCGAGCCGTGCAGGTAGAGGGTGTCGCCGTCGCGGCCGTAGCCGGTCGGCAGCACCAGCGGCGCGTCGTCGACGACGACGGCGAGGTGGCACACCAGGGCGGCGTCGAGGACGGCGTGCAGGGCGGCGCGGTCGGTCACGGCGCGCTTGCGTCCGCGCTTGACGGTGCTGCGCGGGGTCGGTGACAACGTCATGCGACCAGCGTCTGCGGTAGAGTGGCTATCCACAAGTGCCAATTCTCGGTGATTTGAGGAGGCCACTGTGGCGGAGACCGCGCTCGCCGTCTCGCTCGACCGCGCGTCGGCCGAGCCGCTGGCCGTGCAGCTCGCGGACGCGCTGCGCACGGCCGCCGCCGACGGCAGGCTGCGCAGCGGCGACCGGCTGCCGTCCACCCGGGCGCTGGCCGAGCGGCTGGGCGTGAGCCGGACCGTGACGGCGGCGGCCTACGAGCAGCTGCACGCCGAGGGCTGGAT
>NZ_JBPKJK010000247.1:0-8816 GCF_051756985.1 Saccharothrix sabaoui | reverse complement strand
GTCGCGGTGACGTTTTTCGGGGGCCCGGCGGAGCGGGAGCCGATCACGCTCTCCGCCGAGGAGTTCGACGTGCTCTGGGAACGCCTGGACCTGGGGCAGATGCCGCTGGTCGTCAAGGTGCCGTCGCCGGGGAAGACGCACGCCGAGCGCGCCGACCTGGAGCGGCGCGCGTGGGACGGCATCGGCGCGCGGGGCCTGGGCGGTCCGCGCGGCCTCGCCCCGGAGCTCGACCACCTGCTGCGGCTGCTGTCCCGCCCCGAGCGCGAGGTGGACGGCCGGGTGTGGATCGGCCGGAGCGTGCGCGTGCTGGCCGCGGCCAACGGCGACCACGGCGTGCTGGCCACGCTGACCGACTCGCGGCTCACGCTGCGGCACGCGGCGGGGTCCGGCCTGGCGGGCGCCGTGCTGGGCGTGCTGCCCGCGCACCCCGCCGGCACCGGCCACTCGGTGACCATGCCGAGCGCCGACCTCGAAACGGCCGTGAAGAAGTCCGACGGGTCGCCCAGGTCGCTGGAGAACTCGCTGCGCGAGCACGGCGTGCGCCAGGAGGACGCGACGACGCTGGTCAAGATGTTCACCGGCCTGGTGCACACCGGGAACTTCGGCGCGGCGGCCCGTGACAAGTACGGCAAGCGCTGCCGCCCCGACCGCGTGGTGGCGTTCTTCGACACGGAGGACGGCCGGTACCTCCAGCAGCGCCGTGCGTCGAACGGCACCGAGCCGTGGTCGACCTTCACCCCCACCGACTCCCGCCGGCTCGTGCACCAGGTGGAGGAACTGCTCGGCGAGGCGGTGCGGGCCGCGAAGCAGCCCTGACCCCCGATACCGCCGGCACTGCCGGTCCTTCGCGCCGCCAGTGCTTCCAGTTCCCCGCGCCGGTCCCCGCGCCTCCGGTCCCTCGCGCCGCCAGTGCTTCCAGTTCCCCGCGCCTCCGGTTCCCGCGCCTCCGGTCGCCGGGCATCCGGTCCTTCGCACCTCCGGTCGCCGGGCATCCCTGAAACCTCCGGTCGCCCGGCACCCCGCCCTTCCGGCACCCCCTCCGGTCCTCGACCCCAGTACTCCGCCGCCCCAGCCGTTCCGCCGTTTTTTGCCGCCCGGCTGTCCCGCCGCCTCGCCGCTTCCGGCGCCCCGCCCTCGCCTCCAGCCGCCGCCCTCCAGCCGCCGCCCTCCAGCCGCCGCCCTCCGCTCCCGGCCTCCGGTCACCACCAGCCGTCTCCGACCGCTCATGCGGCTCACCCGGACCAAAGCAGGTCGCCGTGAGGATTGTTGAACAATCTGATTGTGGGGCAAGTGACCCCGCAGACCTCGTCAGGCATCGCGCGACCTGCGCCGACACCGCCGCTAACCTGGGCGGGTGCCGTCCAAGCCCGCAGACCCCCACGAGGTGCGCGCCGCGGTGGAAGCCGTGCTGCCCTGGCTGACCGGCGACGCCGACCAACCGCCCCGCCCGGTGCTGGCCGCCGCCGTGCGCCTCAGCCTGCGGACCCTGGAGCAGGTCGCCCCCGGCCGCAGCGTGGAGGTGCGCGTCCCCCCGTTCGCCGCCGTGCAGTGCGTGGAAGGCCCCAGGCACACCCGCGGCACCCCGCCGAACGTGATCGAGACCGACCCCCGCACCTGGCTGGAACTCGCCGTCGGCCACCGGACCTGGTCGGACGCCCTCGACGGGGCGAAGGTCACCGCCTCCGGCAGCCGAGCGGACCTCTCGAACCTCCTCCCGCTGCTGCGCTTCTGACTAAGCTCGACCGGGTGAAGGCGCTGAAGGCGTGTGCCGCCGTCCTCGCGGTGGGAGCGGCCCTGGTCGGGTGCGGCAGCGAGTGGTCCGGCGAGGTCAGGTTCAAGGTCGTCGAGGTCTCACCCCGCACGGACCTCACCGGCACCGAGACCGTCGGCAGCCGCTTCCGCCTGGAACTCGACCAGGAGAAGCCGGACTCCGTCGCGGGGTTCTCCCACGCGTCGGTCACCGACGAGCAAGTCCCCGAGGGAACCGCGGTCGGCGACGCGCTGGTGTGCCAGGTGCGGCAGTCGGACGACAACAGCCTCGACGACGTCGGCCTCAAGACCGACACCGGTCCCTGCCGCGCCGCCTAGAACCGCGCCCAGAACCGCGACCCGCCCAGAACCGCGACCCGCCTAGAACCACGACCCGACGGTCTTGTCCCACACGTCGCCGACGCCCTCGACCGCGTCGCGCCCGAACTCGACCACGTCGCCGACCCCGCCCACCACGACGTCCAGGCCGTCGCTGACGATCTCCTTGCCGGTGTTGAGCAACCCGGTGCCCGCGTCGGACCAGTTCCCGTTCCACGCGTCGCGCCCGGCGTTGTAGAGCCCCGTCCCGGCGTCGCCGACCAGGTCCGCCGCGCCCGCGACCGTGCCGCTGACCACGTCCACGACCGGCCCGACCACCGGCAGGTTCGACCCCGGCAGCGACGGCCCCAGCGGGTCGTCGTACCACTTCTGCGCGGTCACCGAGCCGCCGTCGCCGGTCGCGATGCGCGCCAGGTTCTGCACCGACTCGGTGCCCTCGTCGTAGTAGGCCGAGTGCGCGTGGCCGATCATCGACGAGTCGGTCGTGCCGAACACCGTCGCGCCGAACCGGTCGTCGTACGGGCCGATCGACGACCCGTCCTCGGTGAACCAGCTGTTGCTGGTGCCCTGGACCACCGGGTCGTGCTCGGTCGCGCCCACGTAGACGTGCCCGGGTCCCACCGAGAGCTGGTCGACGTTCGACGCGCCCACGCCCGGCGACCCGATGAACGCGATGTCGTCGGCGGCCAGGCCGTTCATGCCCGCGTAGCCGACCGTCGTGGAGCCGTAGGAGTGACCGATCACGGTCAGGTGCTGGCGGTTGCCCGCGGCCTCGGCGGCGGCCCGGTACCCGTTCACGTCGGCGACCAGGTTCGCGCCGCCCTCGCGGGCCTGCGCCGGGTTGTCGACCTCGCCGATCGCCCAGCCCGGCGCGTCGTAGCCCAGCCACTGGATGGTGGCGTTGCCGTTCGGCCCCATCTGCTCGCGCAGGTTCGCCGCCTGGTCCAGGCCGAAGCTGCCCATGTCCGACCCGGTGCCGGGGACGCAGACCGCCAGGTTGGCGGCGGTGTCCGGGTCGCCGAACGCGACCGCGATGCCGCCGTCGCCGCGCGGGCCGTACGGGTCGTAGGCGAGGACGCGCACGTCGCCCTCCTGCCAGCCCTTCTGGTGCGCGAGCTCCCTGGCCTGCTCGACGCTGGCGGACGCCTTCTGCGCGTTCTCGGCCTTGGTCGACGCCTCCTGCCACTGGTCGCGCAGCGAGGCGTACTGCGGGTCGTTGAGCAGCCGCGCCACGTCGCCGGAGTCGTCCGGGTCGAGGCCGAGTTCGCGCGCCCGGTCCCGCATCTGCGCGTCGAGCTGGTCGCGCTGCGCCCCGAACCGCTGCACGTCGTCCTGGATGCGGGCGAGGTTCGCCTCGTTCAGGACGCCCGACGGCAGGCCGCGGAGCTGTCCCAGCTCCTGGAACCTGGTGCGCAGCAGCTCGTCCTGCTGCTCCTTGGTCAGCGACTTCCACCACGCCGCGACCTGCTTCGGGTCGGTCCCGGGACCCGGCACGGCGGCGGTGGTGCGCATGGCCGTCACGGCGGACGCCCAGCCCGCGTCCCGGCCCGCCGTCTCCTCGAACCCGGGGCGGACCCTGGTGAGGGCGTCGGCGTAGCTGCGCAGGACCCGCTCGTAGCCGTTCTTGACGTTGGTGAGCTGCTCGTTGACCCGGTTGGCGAGGTCGCGGGTCTGCGCCTCGTCCAGGGCGGGCGAGCGGCCGCGCCAGAAGTCGATCAGCTGGTCGGCGCTGCCGCGCATCTGGCCGTACGCGCGCGACGCGGCCTGCACGATGTCCGACCCGGCGGCCAGGCGCTCGCCCGCGACCGCCGCCGACTTCGAGGACAGCTCGGCCCGCGCGCGGAACCTGTCGGCGGAGGAGCCCTGCCACGTCGCGGTCGCCGTGGAGCCGCCCGCCGCCACGGAGTCGCCCGCCCGGCCGACGGCGCTGCGCGCGCCCGTGATCGGGTCGGCCGCCGCGGCGACGCGCCCGGCGTCACCGGTCGCCAGCCGGCCGTACAGGACCTCGGGATCGGTGTAGCTCACGCCATGCCCCCCTCGATGCCGCGGAACGAGGCGGTCGAGTCGTCGTCCGCGCGCTGGTAGGAGTCGGCGTTCTCGGTGAGGCCGTCGCCCGCGTCGCGGTACCAGGCGCTGCCCCGGCGCAGGTCGTCGGACTGCTCGCCGGCCCACCTGGCCAGCGCGTCCACGAACTCGGCCGCCGCGGGCACCTGGCCCAGCGCGTCCGCCTCCAGCCTGAGCATGGAGATCAGCTCGGCGCCGTCCCCCGTCGCGTCCGCGCCCTCGTGGAACTGCTTGGACGCCGCGCGCAACGTCTCTGGTTGCACACCGAACACGGTTACCCGCCCTTCGTGCCGCCGGCCGCTGGAGGTGCGACGCACGGTCATCCTCCCCGGTTCCCACGCGGCACGGGGCCGGGTGGGTGAATCCGGAACCCTCCCGTCTCCCCCTCCCGAATCACTCGATCGTGATCTTGCTCATCTCGAACAGCCGTTCGACCATGGACGCATGACCAAGAACCCCCGTTCCCGCCCCGCACACCGCTTCCAGTACCGCACCGACCCGCGCGCCTGGCTGGCGCACGCCCTTGACGTGCTGATCCAGCCATCGGGAGGCCGCCACCGGGCTCCGTCGCGCTCGGTCCTGCTCTGTCGGGCGTTGCGGGCGTGCATCACCCGTCTGGCCTCATCGGTGCTCCCGGGCCGGCCCTACCCGTTGAGGCCGCCCGCGCACCGGCTGGCCATCGCGTGGCGGGGAGGGGTGCACGTGCGGGCGGGCTAGCCACTACGTGGGCCCGCACCGCTCTCCTCTTCACCCGCTCTCGCGTCCTCGCGTCCTCCTGTCTTCCCGCCCGCCCGCCCGTCCCGTAGTCCCGTAGTCCCGTCGTCGTGGACGCGTCGTCATCGATGTGCGGCTTCGGGCGCGCCCGGTCCGGGCGGTGCGGCACGATGTGGCCCACCGACGACAGCGGTGAACGGCGGAGAGTGGCGGGGAGGCCGGACGTGCCAGGAGGTTGGACCACCCAGCGGTGGACCGAGGTGTTCACCGAGCAGGCGGCGATGTTCCGCGCGGCGGTCGGGAAGGCCGACCCCGCCGCCGCGGTGCCGAGCTGCCCCGGCTGGACGTTCACCGAGCTGACCCTGCACGTGGGGCGGTTCTTGGAGACGTCGCTGGAGTACCTGCGCACCGGGAGCACCGTGCAGCTCAAGCTGCCACCGCCGCCCGCCGGCGTGGCCCCGCTCGACTACCTGGACGCCCAGCTGGCGAAGGCGGCCGAGCTGCTGCCGGCGACCCCGGGCAACCGGGCCGCCTGGACGTTCTCGCCCGCCGCACCCGACCTGGCGTGGGTGTGGCACCGGCGGATCGCGCACGAGATGGACCTCCGCCGCTGGGACGCGCAGGCCGCGCTGCGCGAACTGGTGACGGGCGACGCGGACTTCGCGGTGGACGGCATCGACGAGGCGCTGACCACCCTGCTGGCCGCGAAGCACTCGACCGACGTGCCGCCGAGCGCCGCGGGCACCGCCCTGGTGCAGCTCACCGACGTGCCCGAGGCGTGGGTGGTGACGTTCACACCCGGGTTGGTGCCGGAGGTGCGCGCGGCGTGGCCGGGGGAGCGGACCGACCTCCAGGTCACCGGTGAGGCGCAGCTCGTGCACTACGGGCTGTGGGGTCGGCTGCCCGTCAAGCGCACCGGAGAGGAGCAGGTGTGGTTCGCCCTGAAGATGGAGTGAGGGTGCGTTTCATCACGTAGTCGGCCTCCTGCCGGCCCTGGATGCGCCTCCGTTCGCCGTACACTCGGTCGTGCAGCCCGACCTCGTCGCTAGGGAGCACTCGGTGGTCACCGACCAGTCCGCAACCGGCCGCACCGACCACGATTCACAGGAAGAGCGCGAACCCCGCGAGGAATGCGGTGTGTTCGGCGTCTGGGCTCCTGGCGAAGAGGTCGCGAAGATGACCTACTACGGCCTGTACGCCCTCCAGCACCGCGGCCAGGAGGCGGCGGGCATGTCGGTCGGCGACGGCAGCCAGGTGGTGGTCTTCAAGGACCTCGGCCTGGTCAGCCAGGTGTTCGACGAGCAGGTGCTGTCCAGCCTGCGCGGCCACGTCGCCGTCGGCCACTGCCGCTACTCCACCACGGGCTCCACCACGTGGGAGAACGCGCAGCCGACGTTCCGCACCACCGCCACCGGCTCCGGCCTGTCGCTCGGCCACAACGGCAACCTGGTCAACACCGCCGAACTGCTGGTCAAGGCCCGCGAGGCCGGTGTCGACACCGGCCACGGCGCGACCACCGACTCCGACCTCGTGTGCGGCCTGCTCGCCGCCCACGCCGCCGACATCGGCATCGAGCAGGCGGCCCTGGAGCTGCTGCCGACGCTGCGCGGCGCGTTCTGCCTCACGTTCTCCGACGAGTCGACGCTGTACGCGGCCCGCGACCCGCAGGGCGTGCGCCCGCTGGTGCTCGGCAGGCTGGAGCGCGGCTGGGTCGTGGCGAGCGAGACGGCCGCGCTGGACATCGTGGGCGCGTCGTTCGTCCGCGAGGTCGAGCCGGGCGAGCTGATCGCGATCGACGAGAACGGCCTGCGGTCCAGCCGGTTCGCCAACCCCGAACCCAAGGGCTGCATCTTCGAGTACGTCTACCTGGCCCGCCCGGACACCACCATCGCCGGCCGCTCCGTCCACGCCACGCGCGTCGAGATCGGCCGCCGGCTCGCGGTGGAGCACCCGGTGGAGGCCGACCTGGTCATCCCGGTGCCCGAGTCCGGCACCCCCGCCGCGATCGGCTACGCCCAGGCCAGCGGCATCCCGTACGGCTCGGGCCTGGTGAAGAACGCCTACGTCGGCCGCACGTTCATCCAGCCGTCGCAGACGATCCGCCAGCTCGGCATCCGGCTGAAGCTCAACCCGCTGCGCGACGTGATCCGCGGCAAGCGCCTGGTCGTCGTGGACGACTCGATCGTGCGCGGCAACACGCAGCGCGCCCTGGTCCGCATGCTCCGCGAGGCCGGTGCGGTCGAGGTGCACGTGCGGATCGCGTCGCCGCCGGTGAAGTGGCCGTGCTTCTACGGCATCGACTTCGCCTCGCGCGCCGAGCTGATCGCCAACGGCCTCGACAACGACGGCATCCGCCGGTCGGTCGGCGCGGACAGCCTCGGCTACGTGTCGCTGGAGCAGCTGATCGCCGCCAGCGAGCAGCCGAAGACCCGCCTGTGCACGGCGTGTTTCGACGGCGACTACCCGATTCCGCTGCCCGACGACGCGCTGATCGGCAAGCACCTGCTGGAGGGCATCCGCGGTGTCTCGGGCTCGGCCGCTCCCGTCCTGACGAACGGGTACGGTGCCGAGGACGCCCTGCGCCGACCCTGACCGGGCCGGAACGGGCCGACGACCAGCCCTCGACCCGACCGCGGGGCCGCGACGCCGGCACCGCGACACCATGGAGCACAGAGAAGTGACGGACAGCGCCAAGGCGACCTACGCCGCAGCTGGGGTAAGCATCGAAGCCGGCGACGAGGCGGTGGAGAAGCTCAAGCCGTGGGCGGCGAAGGCGCAGCGTCCCGAAGTGCTCGGCGGCATCGGCGGCTTCGCGGGCCTCTTCCAGCTCAAGCTCGACCGCTGGAAGGAGCCGGTGCTCGCGTCCTCCACCGACGGCGTCGGCACGAAGATCGCCGTCGCGCAGGCGCTGGACAAGCACAACACGATCGGCATCGACCTGGTCGCGATGGTCGTGGACGACCTCGTGGTCTGCGGCGCCGAACCGCTGTTCATGCAGGACTACATCGCCATCGGCCGGGTCGTGCCGGACAAGGTCGCGGCCCTGGTCGAGGGCATCGCGGCGGGCTGCGTGCAGGCCGGGTGCGCCCTGCTGGGCGGCGAGACCGCCGAGCACCCGGGCCTGATGGGCGCGAACGACTACGACATCTCCGGCACGGGCGTCGGCGTGGTCGAGGCGTCGGCCATGCTCGGCCCGGACCGCGTGCGCGCCGGTGACGTCGTGATCGCCATGGGCTCGTCCGGTCTCCACTCGAACGGGTACTCCCTGGCGCGGCACGTGCTGCTGGAGATCGCCCGGATGCCGCTGGAGGGGCACGTCGAGGAGTTCGGCCGCACGCTCGGCGAGGAGCTGCTGGAGCCGACCCGCATCTACGCCAAGGACTGCCTGGCCCTGGTCGCCGAGACCGAGGTCCGCACGTTCTCCCACGTCACCGGCGGTGGCCTGGCCGCGAACCTGGCCCGCGTCCTGCCGGAGGGCCTGCGCGCCCAGCTCAACCGCAACACCTGGACGCCGGCCCCGGTCTTCGCCCTCATCGCCCAGCGCGGCCGCGTCGAGCGCGCGGAGATGGAGAAGACCTTCAACATGGGCATCGGCATGGTGGCGGTCGTCGCCCCCGAGGACGTGGACCGCGCGCTGGCCGTCCTCACGGCCCGCCACGTGCCCGCCTGGGTCCTGGGCGACGTGGTCCGCGCCGAAGGTGACGAGCCGCGAGCCACCCTGGTAGGCGACCACCCCCGCTTCTGACTACCTTCCCGAACCCCTCCAACCTGCGGAAACAGCGCCTCGGACCTCACGATCGGGTGAACATGGGCCCGAACATGTACGAAAACGCCGTTACCGCCATCGGTTGAAGTGAGAACGGAACGCCGCCAACCCACCCCCGTGCCGAGACGCCCCCGAACCCCCTCCCCGTACCAAGCGGCGACGGAGGAGGGGGCCGCGGCGGACC
>NZ_JBPKJK010000246.1:0-9215 GCF_051756985.1 Saccharothrix sabaoui | reverse complement strand
CTCCACACCGCGGATCAGCACGCCCTGCCGCCACACGACCTCCTCCGGCGGCACCGCCAACCGCAGGCCGGGGAAGCGGCGCACCAGCGTGCCCAGCGCCACCTGGAGGTCCAGCCGCGCCAGCTGCGCGCCGATGCAGTGGTGCGGCCCGAAGCCGAACGTCACGTGCGGGTTGTCCGCCCGCCGCAGGTCCAGCACGTCCGGGTCCGCGAACACCTCCGGGTCGTGGTTGGCCGAGGCGATGTCGGCCACCACCGTCTCACCCGCCCGCACCACCACGTCGCCGAACCGCACGTCCTCCACGGCGACCGCGCCGAACGCGCCGCCGGAGTTGATCGGCACGTAGCGCAGCAGCTCCTCCACCGCCCGGTCCACGCCCTCCGGGCGCGCCCGGAGCCCGGCCAGCTCGTCCGGCGTCGTCAGCAGCGTGTAGGTGAAGTTCAGCACCGTGTTGAGGATCGTCTCGTGCCCGCCGACCAGCAGCGCCACCGCCAGCGACGCCAGCTCCAGCTCGCTGAGCCGGTCCTCGCCGTCCACCGCGGTGACCAGCGTGCTGAGCACGTCCTCGCCCGGCCGGGCGCGCTTGGCGGCCACCAGCCCGTTCAGGTAGTCCAGGAACCGGGACATCGACTGCCGCGCCTCGTCCTCGGTGAACACCCCCGACATGATCGTCTCGGTGAGCACGCGGAAGTCGGCGCGGTCGGCGGGCGGGACGCCCAGCACCTCGCAGATCACCAGCACCGGCAGCGGTTCCGCGACGAACGCCTTCAGGTCCGCCGGGGAGCCGTGCGCGGCCATCGCGTCGAGCAGGCCGTCCACGATCTCCTGCACGCGCGGGCGCAGCCGCTCGATGCGGCGCGCGGTGAACGCCTTCGCCACGAACCGCCGCACCCTCGTGTGCGCGGCGCCGTCCATGGTCAGCACCGACCCCACGGGCGGCGCGCCCGGCACCATGCGCGGCGCGGCCCCGCCCAGCTCCGCCGAGGCGGCCCGGCTGAACCGGGGGTCGGACTGGGCCGTGCGGACCGACGCGTGCCGCAGCGCCACCCACGCGTCACCGCCGAACGGCATCCGCACCCTCGCCACCGGCGCGTCCTCGCGGGCCGCGCGGTACCACGGGTCCGCGGTCAACCGGCTGGTGTCGCCGACCGGGTACCGCGGCGTCGTCTCGTGCGTGCTCATCTGGGCTTCCTCCCGGGACGGTCGGCCCCGGGGCGGTCGGCGGGACCGTCCGCGCGTCGCCCGCGCGGCCCGCTCGCCCGGGTGGCCTCGACCCCATGGTCGGGCATCGCCACTAGCGTCCCGATAGCGCCGGACCCGACCGCGTCGTCGCTGGTGAGGCGCTATTCCGGCGCTATGCCCGCTCTTTAGCTTGGCGAGCGCCGGGAGGGCCGCGGGTCCTGCGCGGACGACCACGACGGGATGGCGGGAATGGCCGACGACGCGAAGCTGCTCGACTACCTGCGCCGCGCCACGGCCGAACTGGCCGACGCCCGCACCCGCGTGCGGGACCTGGAGGCCAGGCCGGGCGAACCCGTCGCCATCATCGGCATGGCCTGCCGGTACCCCGGCGGCGTGCGCACCCCGGAAGACCTGTGGCGGCTGGTGGCCGACGGCCGCGACGCGATCGGGCGGTGGCCCGGCGACCGCGGCTGGGACGTCGCCGGCCTGTACCGGCCCGGACCCGCCACCCCCGGCAGGTCGAGCACGCGCGAGGGCGGTTTCCTCGACGACGCGGGCGACTTCGACGCCGGGTTCTTCGGCGTCTCCCCGAACGAGGCCCTGGCCATGGACCCCCAGCAGCGGCTGGTGCTGGAGACGTCGTGGGAGGCGGTGGAACGAGCCGGCGTCGCGCCGTCCTCGGTGCGCGACAGCCGGACCGGCGTGTTCCTCGGCGCCATCGACAACGGCTACGGCTCGGCGGCGTTCGACGTGCCGCCCGGCGCGGAGGGGTTCCTGGACACCGGCCGCCACACCAGCGTCGTGTCCGGCCGGGTCGCCTACGCCCTCGGGCTGCGCGGCCCCGCCGTCACCGTCAACACCGCCTGCTCCTCCTCCCTGGTGGCCCTGCACCTCGCGGCCCGCGCGCTGCGCGCCGGCGACTGCTCGCTGGCCCTCGCCGGCGGCGTCACCGTGATGCCGGTGCCCGACCCGTTCGTGTCGTTCAGCCAACAGGGCGGCCTCGCCCCGGACGGGCGCTGCAAGGCGTTCGGCGCGGGCGCCGACGGCACCGGCTGGTCCGAGGGCGTCGGCGTGCTGCTGCTGGAACGGCTCTCCGGCGCCGTGCGCAACGGCCACCGCGTGCTGGCCGTGCTGCGGTCCAGCGCGGTCAACCAGGACGGCGCGAGCAACGGCCTGTCCGCGCCCAACGCCGCCGCGCAGCGCCAGGTCGTCCGCGACGCCCTGGCCGCCGCCGACCTCGCCCCCGCCGACGTGGACGCCGTCGAGGCGCACGGCACCGGCACGAGGCTCGGCGACCCCATCGAGGCCGCCGCGCTGCTGGCCGAGTACGGCCGCGACCGCGACCCGGGACGCCCGCTGTGGCTCGGCTCGCTCAAGTCCAACATCGGCCACACCTCCGCGGCGGCCGGCGTCGGCGGCGTGATCAAGGTCGTGCAGGCCCTGCGGCACGGCGTGCTGCCGCGCACCCTGCACGCCGACGAGCCGACCCCGTTCGCGGACTGGTCGTCCGGCGCGGTCCGGCTGCTGTCCGAGGCCCGCGACTGGCCCGCGTCGGACCGGCCGCGCCGCGCCGGCGTGTCGGCGTTCGGGATCAGCGGCACCAACGCGCACGTGATCATCGAGGAGGCGCCGGTCGAGGAGACACCGGTCGCAGGGGCACCGGTCGCGGGGGACGGGCTCGTGCCGGTGGGCGCGGGGGTCGTGCCGTGGGTCCTGTCGGCCCGGTCCGCGGCGGCCCTGCGCGACCAGGCCGCCCGGCTGTCCGCCTGGCTGCCCGGACGCGACGCGCGCCCCGCCGACGTGGCCGCGTCCCTGGCCGGGAACCGGTCGGTGTGGGAGCACCGGGCCGTCGTGGTCGGGCACGACGCGGCGGAGTTCGCGGCCCGGCTGGACCGCCTCGCCGAGGGCGCTCCCGACCCCGGTGTGGTGAGCGGGGTGGCGAAGTCGGACGGTCGGGTGGTGTTCGTGTTCCCGGGTCAGGGTTCGCAGTGGGTCGGGATGGGGCTCGGTCTGCTGGGGTCGTCGGTGGTGTTCGCGGAGCGGATGGCCGAGTGTGAGCGGGCTTTGTCGCCGTTCGTGGACTGGTCGTTGCGTGAGGCCCTGTCCGATGAGGGTTTGTTGGCTCGGGTCGATGTGGTGCAGCCGGTGCTGTGGGCGGTGATGGTGTCGCTGGCCGCGTTGTGGCGTTCGGCCGGGGTCGAGCCGTCGGTGGTGGTGGGGCATTCACAGGGGGAGATCGCGGCGGCGGTGGTGGCGGGTGCCCTGTCGCTTGAGGACGGTGCTCGGGTTGTCGTGTTGCGGAGCAAGGTGATCGGTCGGTTGGCGGGTCGTGGCGGGATGGTGTCGGTTGCGGCGTCGCTGGCCGAGGTCGAGGCGGTGCTCGGCGAGGGCGTCTCGGTCGCGGCGGTGAACGGGCCCGGATCGGTGGTCGTGTCGGGTGGGACCGAGGCGCTGGAGGACTTCGTCGCGCGGTGCGGGCTCGGCGTTCGGCGGATCGCGGTGGACTACGCCTCGCACTCGGCGGTGGTGGAGGAGATCCGCGAGGAACTGGCTGAGCTGTTGCAGGGCGTGACGCCGTTGACGCCCACGGTCCCGTGGCGTTCGACGGTCGCGGACGAAGCCGTCGCGGACGCCGACTACTGGTACCGCAACCTGCGGGACCGGGTGCGGCTCCAGGACGTCGTGGCCGGCCTGGTCGAGGACGGGTTCCGGGTGTTCGTCGAACCCAGCGCCCACCCCGTGCTGGTCCCCGCCGTCCACGACACCGCCGAACGGGCCGGCGCGGACGTCGCCGTCGTCCCCACCCTGCGCCGCGACCACGACGGGCCCGACGCCTGGGCGCTCGCCCTCGGCCACGCGTGGACCGCCGGCGCGGCCGTGGACTGGGACGCCGTGCTGCCCGCCGGCGCCGCCCGGACCGCCGACCTGCCGACCTACGCGTTCCAGCACAAGCGCTACTGGCTGCCGCTGAAGCCCACGACCCGCGACGGCGAACCGGACGACCGGCACTACGGCGTCACCTGGACGCGCCTCGCGGCACGGGCCGCCCGCCTCGACGGCACCTGGCTCGTCCTCGCCCCGCCGGACCTCGACCGGGACCTGCTCGACGCCGTCGTCCGCGCGACCGGCGGCACCGCCGCGACCGTGCCCGACGACGTCACCGACCGCGCGGCGTTCGCCGACCTGGTCACCGGCCACCTGCGCCCCGGCGCGGCCGGCGTGCTGTCCCTGCTGGCACTGGACGAGCGCCCGCACCCGGACCACCCCTTCCTGCCCCGCGGCACCGCCGGCGCGCTCCACCTCGTCCAGGCCCTGGGCGACCTCGGCGTCACCGCGCCGCTGTGGTGCGCCACCCGGGGCGCGGTCACCACCGGCGACGACGACCCCGTCACCAGCCCCGCCCAACAACTGGTCTGGGGGCTCGGCCGGGTCGCCGCGCTCGAACACCCCGACCGCTGGGGCGGCCTGGTCGACCTGCCGCCCGACCTCGACCTCACCGCACTGGCGGGCGTCCTGACCGGGGACGAGGACCAGGTCGCGCTCCGGGGGGACGGCACGCACGCCCGCCGCCTGGTCCGGACCGGACCGCCCGCCGACCTGGCCTGGCGGCCCGAGGGCACCACGCTGATCACCGGCGGCACCGGCGGCATCGGCACGCAGCTCACCGGCTGGCTGGCCGGGCGCGGCGCGCAACGGGTCGTGCTGATGAGCCGGCGCGGCGTCGCCCCGCCGGACCTCCTCGACCGGGCCGCCGCGCTCGGCACCGACGTCACGGTCCTCGCCTGCGACGTCGCCGACGCCGCCGCGCTGCACGGGGCGGTCGCCGCCCTGCGCGCCGCCGGCCACGACATCCGGACCGTGCTGCACGCCGCCGCGTCCGGTGAGCTGGTGGCCCTCGCCGACACCGACCTGGACGAGTTCGCCGCCACCGCCCGCGCCAAGCTGGCCGGGGCGCTCAACCTGCACGCCGAGTTCGGCGACGCGGCCACCGACCTCGTGCTGTTCTCCTCCATCTCCGGGGTGTGGGGCAGCGCCGTGCACGGCGCGTACGCCGCGTCGAACGCGTTCCTCGACGGCCTCGCCGAGCACCGGCGCGGGCTCGGCCTGCGCGCGACGTCCATCGCCTGGGGCATCTGGGACCCGGCCGGCGGCGGTGGCATGGCCGCCGCCCTCGCCGAGGACCGGCTGCTGGCCCAGGGCATCCCGTTCATGGACCCCGCCGCCGCGCTCGACGCCCTCGGCCGCGTCCTCGGCGGGGCCGACCCGCTGACGGTCTGCGCCGCCGTCGACTGGACCCGCTTTGCGCCGGTGTTCACCTCCGCGCGACCCAGCCCGCTGATCGCCGACCTGCCCGAGGCGCGCCGCGCGCTGGGCGCACCGGACGACGGGCCCGACGACACCGCGTCCCCGCTGCGGGACCGGCTGCGCGGCCTGCCCGCCGCCGACCGGCTCGCCGCGCTGACCGACCTCGTCCGCGAGCAGACCGCGGGCGTGCTGGGGCACGGCTCGCCCGACGAGGTCGTCGACGGCCGCGCCTTCCGCGACCTCGGGTTCGACTCGCTGACCGCGGTGTCCATGCGCGACCGCCTCACCGCCGTCACCGGCCTGCCGCTGCCGGTCACCGTCGTGTTCGACCACTCCAGCGTCGACGCCCTCGCCCGGCACCTCGACGCGCGGCTGTTCGGCGAGGCACCCGACCCGGTGCCGACCGCGGTCGGGTCGGCGGCCGACGACGACCCGGTGGTGGTCGTGGCGATGGCGTGCCGCTTCCCCGGCGACGTGCGCGGCCCCGAGGACCTGTGGCGGCTGCTCGCGGACGGCCGCGACGCCTACACCGACCTGCCGGCGGACCGCGGCTGGGACCTCGCCGACCGGTACGACCCCGACCCGGACCGGCCCGGCCGCACCTACCTGCGCGGCGGCTACTTCCTGCACGACGCCGACCGCTTCGACCCCGCGTTCTTCGGCATCTCGCCGCGCGAGGCGCTGGCCATGGACCCGCAGCAGCGGCTGGCCGTGGAACTGGCCTGGGAGTCCTTCGAACGCGCCGGCATCCCCGCCGACGACGTGCGCGGCACCCCGGTCGGCGTGTTCGTCGGCGCGGCCTACCAGGGCTACGGCGGCGACCCGGCCCAGGCCGACCCGTCCGTCGAGACCCACATCGTCGCCGGCATCTCCACCAGCGTGCTGTCCGGGCGGGTGGCCTACGCGTTCGGGCTGGAGGGCCCGGCGATCACCGTCGACACCGCCTGCTCCTCCGGGCTGGTGGCGCTGCACCTGGCGGCGCGGTCCGTGCGGTCCGGCGAGTCCTCGCTCGCGCTCGCCGGCGGCGTCACGGTGATGGGCGCGCCGCTGGCGTTCGGCACCTACAGCCGGCAGCGGGCACTGGCCGTCGACGGCCGCTCCAAGGCGTTCGCGGCCGGGGCGGACGGGTTCGGCATCGGCGAGGGCGCCGGGTTCGTGCTGCTGGAACGGCTGTCGACGGCCCGCGCGGCCGGCCGGCGCGTGCTCGCCGTGCTCCGGTCCACCGCGGTCAACTCCGACGGCGCCAGCAACGGCCTCACCGCCCCGAACGGCCTGGCGCAGCAACGCGTCCTCAGCGCCGCCCTGGCCGCCGCCGGCCTGGCCCCGGACGACGTGGACGTGGTCGAGGCGCACGGCACCGGCACGCGGCTCGGCGACCCGATCGAGGCGCGGGCCGTGCAGGCCGTCTACGGCCGGGACCGGACCCGCCCCCTGCTGCTCGGCTCGGTGAAGTCGAACATCGGCCACACCCAGGCCGCGTCCGGCCTGGCCGGCGTGATCAAGATGGTCCTGGCGCTCGACCGCGGCGTGGTGCCGCGCACCCTGCACGCGGGCACGCCGTCGCCGTTCGTGGACTGGGCGTCCGCGCCGGTCGAGCTGGCCACCGAGGCCCGCCCGTGGGAGACCGGCGGCCGGCCGCGCCGCGCCGGGGTGTCGGCGTTCGGGCTGAGCGGCACCAACGCGCACGTGATCCTGGAACAGGCCGCCGACGCGGTCGCCGCTCCCGAGCCGGAGGCCGGCCCGGTGGCGTGGCTGCTGTCCGCGCGCACCCCCGAGGCCCTGCGCGAGCAGGCCGCGCGGCTGCTGCCCGAGGTCGGCTCCCTGGACCCGGTGGACGTCGCCTGGTCCCTGGCGACCACCCGGAGCGCGTTCGAGCACTGCGCCGCCGTGGTCGGCGGGGACCCCGGGACGCTGACCGCCGGGCTGCGCGCCGTGGCCGCCGGCGAACCGGCCGCGGGCGTGGTGCGCGGTGTCGCCGGCAGGCCCGGCCGGACCGCGTTCGTGTTCCCCGGGCAGGGCGTCGAGTGGCCCGCCATGGGGGTGGAGCTGGCCGCCGCGCACCCCGTGTTCGCGGACCGGCTGCGCGAGTGCGAGCGGGCGCTGCGACCGCACGTGGACTGGTCGCTGGCCGACGTGCTGCGCGACCCGGTGGCGCTGGAGCGGGTGGACGTCGTGCAACCGGCGCTGTTCGCGGTCATGGTGTCGCTGGCCGCGCTGTGGCGCTCGTGGGGCGTGCGGCCGGACGCGGTCGTGGGGCACTCGCAGGGCGAGATCGCCGCGGCCTGCGTCGCGGGCGCGCTGACCCTGGAGGACGCGGCGACCGTCGTGGCGCTGCGCAGCCGGGCGCTGCGGAGCACGACCGGCACCGGCGGCATGGTCCTCGTGCTCCGGCCGCACGACGAGGTCCGCGAGCGGATCGCGCCCTGGCCGGGCCTGTCGGTGGCCGCGGTCAACGGGGAGGCCGCGGTGACCGTCGCGGGCGACGCCGCGGCGGTGCACGCGTTCAGCGCGGCCCTGGCGCGCGACGGCGTGTGGCGGTGGGTCGTGCCCGGGGTGGGGTTCGCCGCGCACTCGCCGCAGGTCGAGCCCCTGCGCGACGGGCTGCTGACCGCGCTGGCCGGCATCCGGCCCCGCCCCGCCGAGGTGCCGTTCTACTCCGCGGTGACCGGCGCGCGGCTCGACACCGCCGTGCTGGACGCCGGGTACTGGTACGACAACCTGCGCCGTCCGGTCGACTTCCTCGGCGCGGTGCGGTCGCTGCTCGCCGACGGGCACCGGTCGTTCGTCGAGTGCAGCGCCCACCCGGCGCTGGTGACGAACGTCGAGGAGATCGCCGGGCGGTCCGACGAGGCGGTGACCGCGGTGGGGTCGCTGCGCCGCGACGACGGCGGCGCGGACCGGCTGCTCACCTCCCTGGCCGGCCTGCACGTGCGCGGCGCGGCGGTGGACTGGCCGGCGGCCCTGCCGACCGGCCGGCCGGTGCCGCTGCCCACCTACCCCTTCCAGCGGCAGAGCTTCTGGCTGCCCCCTCGCCACGCCGCCCGGGACACCGAGGGGGCGGACCGGGTGGTCGACCCCTGGCGCTACCGGGTCGAGTGGCAGCCGCTGGAGCTGCCGGCGGGCCGCCTGTCCGGCACCTGGCTGGTGCTCCTGCCCGCCGGGGGCGGCACGACGCCGATCCCGGGCGCCCTGCGCGACCGGGGCGCGTCCGTGGTCACCGTCGAGGTCGGGCCCGACCGCGCGACCACCGCCGACCGCGTCCGCGCCGCCGCCGACGCCCCCGCCGGCGTCCTCTCCCTCTGCTCGCTCGACCACGCCGGACCCGAGGACGGACTCCTGCGCGCCGTCGCCGTCGTGCGGGCGCTCGCCGACGCCGGCGTCACCGCGCCGCTGTGGTGGGCCACCCGCGACGCGGTGCCGGTCGGGTCCCCGGTGGACCCCGCGCAGACCGCGCTCTGGGGGTTCGGCGTCGTCGCCGGCGTCGAGGACCCCCGCCGGTGGGCGGGCCTGCTCGACCTGCCGTCCGACGTGGACGGCGCGATCGCCGACCGGGTCGTGGACGTCCTCGCCCAGACCGCCGAGGACGAGGTCGCCGTGCGGGCCTCCGGGGTGTCCGGGCGTCGCCTGCGCCGCGTCCCGCCCGCCCCCGACGGCCCGGCGTGGCACGCCGACGGCACCGTGCTCGTCACCGGCGGCACGGGGGCGCTCGGCGGCCTGGTCGCCCGGTG
>NZ_JBPKJK010000245.1:0-9324 GCF_051756985.1 Saccharothrix sabaoui | reverse complement strand
TCAGGCGCGGCTTCCGTCCACGGCGAACTGCTCCAGCAGGCCGGCCAGGTCGGGCCGGACCCGGGCGGACAGCTCGGTGCCCTCCTCGGTGTGCCGCTCCTTGAGCACCTCGCCCTCGCGGTGCACGCGGGCGACGACCTCGCCGCGCGCGTACGGCACGAGCGCCTCCACGACCACCTCGGGCCGCGGCGTCTCCACCGCGATGCGCTCGCGCAGCGCGGCGATGCCCTCGCCGGTGTGCGCGGAGACGAACACCGCGGTCGGGAACAGGTGCCGCAGCCGGGCCATGCCCAGCTCGCCCACCGCGTCGATCTTGTTGACCACGAGCAGCTCGTGCGGCATCGGGTCGTCGTGCCGCGACGAGATCTCGCCGATCACCTCGCGCACCGCCTTGACCTGCTTCTCCGGCATCGCGTCGGACCCGTCGACCACGTGGACCAGCAGGTCCGCGTCGGCGACCTCCTCCAGCGTCGACCGGAACGCCTCGACCAGCTGGTGCGGCAGGTGCCGCACGAAGCCGACGGTGTCGGTCAGCGTGTAGGGCAGGCCCTCGGGGGTCTCGGTGCGGCGCGTGGTCGGGTCGAGGGTCGCGAACAGGGCGTCCTGCACCAGCACCCCCGCGCCGGTCAGCGCGTTGAGCAGGCTGGACTTGCCCGCGTTCGTGTAGCCCGCGATGGCCACGTTCGGCACCGAGTTCGCCACGCGGCGGTGCCGCTTGGTCTCCCGGATGACGCCCATGGCGGCGATCTCGCGGCGCAGCTTCGAGATGCGCGCGCGGATGCGCCGTCGGTCGGTCTCCAGCTTCGTCTCACCGGGACCGCGCAGGCCCACGCCGCCGTTGCCGCCGCCGGCACGGCCACCGGCCTGCCGGGACAGCGACTCGCCCCACCCGCGCAGGCGCGGCAGCAGGTACTGGAGCTGCGCCATCTCGACCTGCGCCTTGCCCTCCTTGGTGGAGGCGTGCTGGGCGAAGATGTCGAGGATCAGCGCCGTGCGGTCGATGACCTTGACCTTGAGCTTCTCCTCCAGCTGCCGCAGCTGGCCGGGGGAGAGCTCGCCGTCGGCGATCACGGTGTCCGCGCCGGTCGAGATCACGATGTCGCGCAGCTCGGCGACCTTGCCGGCGCCGATGTAGGTGGCCGGGTCGGGCCGGTCGCGCCGCTGGACGAGACCTTCGAGGACCTCGGAGCCCGCCGTCTCGGCGAGCAGGGCCAGCTCGGCCAGGGAGGCCTCGGAGTCCGCCGCGGTGCCCTCGGTCCACACGCCGACCAGCACGACGCGCTCCAGGCGGAGCTGCCGGTACTCGACCTCGGTGACGTCCTGGAGTTCGGTGGACAGCCCGGCGACGCGGCGCAGCGCCGCGCGTTCCTCCAGCGCGAGGTCGCCGGTCGACAGCTCGTCGTCCTGGTCGGGCCAGTCGTTGCTTCGGTACGTGTTGTCCGTCATTTGCCCTTCATCGTCCCACGTCACCCCTCGCCGGACCGAGTGGTTATCACCCGCGGTCAGTCCCCCGGGTACAGCGCCAGGTAGACCGCGACCCGCTCCCCGTCCGGGGTGGCCGGCGTCGACGCCAGCTCATCGAACAACGCCTGGAGACGCCGTTTTAGTTCCCGCGGGTCGGTCCTGACGACCAACCGGACCTGCTTGAGCGCGTCGACGCCGTGGTCGGCGACCTCGCCGAGGAACGCCTGGAGCACGGCCTCCTGGGTGGCCAGCGGTTTCTCGTCGTCCTGCCAGGTCAGCCGCCAGGACAGCCCGGTGGACAGGTAGGGGACCTCGCGCGCGCCCCGGTTGCCCGAGCGGGCGGGCTGCGCCTCCAGGAAACCCGCGGCCACCAGCTTGCGCACGTGGTGGAGCGTGGTGGCCGGGTCCTTGCGGAGGCGCTCGGCGATCTCCTTGTTGGTCAGCGGCGTGTCGTAGGTGAGCCGGATGATGCGCAGCCGCACGTCCGAGGCGAGGGCCGCGGCCTGCTCGGCGGTGCCGATCTGTCGCTCCACCGGCCAAGGATACGCCGTCGCGGGTAAGTGATTGACAGTTTCAAATCACTCGCGCGAGACTCCCCGCCATGTCCCTCTGGTCCCACCGCGACTTCCGCCTCCTGTGGGTGGGCGACACCGTCAGCCAGTTCGGCGCCACGATCGGCCGCACGGTCCTGCCGCTGCTCGCGGTGGGCGCGCTGGCCGCCACGCCGTTCCAGATGGGCGTGCTCTCCGCCGCGGGCTCGGCCGCGTTCCTGCTGATCGGGCTGCCCGCCGGGGTGTGGGTGGACCGGATGAGCCGCCGCCCGGTGATGCTCGTCTCCGACGTCGCGCGCGCCGCGCTGCTGCTGTCCGTCCCGGCCGCCTGGTGGCTCGGCGCGCTCACCCTCGCCCACCTGGTCGTGGTGGCGCTGCTGGTCGGCGCGGCCACGGTCATGTTCGACGTCGCCTACCAGTCGTACCTGCCCGCGCTGGTCGGCCGGGAGCAGCTCGTCGAGGGCAACTCGAAGCTGGAGTCCAGCCGGGCGGTGGCCGAGGTGTCCGGACCCGCGCTGGCCGGCGGGGTGGCGCAGGCGGTCGGGGCGGCCGTCGGCGTGCTCGCGACCGGTGCCGGCTACCTCGTGTCGGCGCTGTTCCTGCTGCGCATCCGCACCGCCGAGCCGGTGCCGGCGCGGGCCGGGCGGACCGGGCTGCGGCACGAGGTCGCCGAGGGCCTGCGGTTCGTGTTCGGGCACCCGTCGCTGCGCGCGATCGTCGCCTGCACGGGCACGGCGAACTTCTTCGGCGGCATCGCGGCGGCCGTCACGGTGCTGTTCCTGGTCCGCGAGCTGGGCCTGTCCGAGGGCGTGGTGGGCGTGCTGCTCAGCGCGGGGGGCGCGGGCGGCGTGCTCGGCGCGCTGACCATGGGCCGGTGGCACGCCCGGTTCGGCCCGATCACGCCGATCTGGCTGTCCGCCCTGGTCACGTTCCCGTTCGGGCTGCTCATCCCGCTCGGCGCGCCGGACTGGCGGCTCGTGCTGGTGGCCCTCGGCGAGGCCGTCGTCGGCTACGGCGTCATCGTTTACAACGTCGCCCAGCTCAGCTACCGGCAGTCGATCTGCCCCGACCACCTGCTCGGCCGGATGAACGCGAGCATCCGGTTCGTGGTGTGGGGCGCGCTGCCGCTGGGCGGGCTGGCCGGCGGCGCCCTGGGCACGGGCGTCGGGGTCACGGCGGCGCTGTGGGTGGCCATGGCGGGGCAGGCGCTGTCGGCGCTGTGGGTGGTGCTGTCGCCGCTGCGCCGCGGGCGGGTCCACGCGGAGGAGGAAGAGGGGGAGGAAGAGGGGGATGTCGTCACGAGGTGACTTCCGGCGGTTCTGGGGCAGCGACGCGGTCAACCAGTTCGGCACGGCGGTGTCGGCGTTCGTGCTGCCGGTGGTGGCGATCGAGGCGCTGGACGCCTCCGAGTTCCAGGTGGGGGTGCTGGCGGCGGCCGGGACGGCGGCGTTCCTGCTGATCGGCCTGCCCGCGGGGGTGCTGGTCGACCGGGTGCGCAAGCGCCCCCTGCTGGTCTGGAGCACGACCGGCCGGGCGCTGGTGCTGGCCACGGTGCCGGTCGCCGGGTGGCTCGGCGGCCTGACGTTCGCCCACCTGGTGCTGGCCGCGCTGCTGGCGGGCGTGCTGACGGTGTTCGTGGACGTGGCGGGCCAGGCGTACCTGCCGGTGCTGGTCGACCGCGAGGGGCTGACCGCGGGCAACGCCCGGCTCGTGTCGTCGCAGCAGGTGGCCCGGCTCACCGGGGGCCCGGTGAGCGGACCGCTCGCGCAGCTGCTGGGCGCGGCGAACGCGGTGTCGGCGGTCAGCGCCTCCTACCTGGTCGCCGCGCTGCTGCTGCGCGGGGTGCGGACCGCCGAGGAGCCCGTGCCCCGGCGTCCCCGGGCCCTGCGGGCGGAGATGGGGGAGGGCCTGCGGTTCGTGCTCGGGCACCCGCTGCTGCGGCCGATCGCGCTGTGCACGACCTCGTTCAACCTGGCCAACGCCGTGTGGGTCGCGGTGAGCGTGCTGTTCCTGCTGCGCGACCTGGACCTGTCGCCGACGGCCGCCTCGGTGCTGCTGGGCGCCGGCGGCGCGGGCGGCGCGCTGGTCGGCCTGGTCGCGGGCCGGTTGCGGCGGTTCGGCACGGCCCGGCTCGTGTGGCTGCCGATGCTGGTCACGCAGCCGTTCTGGGCGCTCGTGCCGCTGGCCGGGCCGGACTGGCGGCTGGCGCTGCTCGCCGTCGGCACGGTGGTCACCTCGGCCGGGGCCGTCGTCCACAACGTGGCCCAGGTCAGCCTGCGGCAGGCGCTGTGCCCGCCCGGCCTCCAGGGGCGGGTGAACGCGACCGTCCGCTTCCTGGCCTGGGGCGCCACCCCGCTCGGCGCGCTGGCGGGCGGCGCGCTCGCCGGGTGGATCGGGGTGCGGGGCACGCTGTGGGTCGCGGCGGCGGGCATGGCCCTGTCCGTCCTGTGGGTGGTGCTGTCACCGCTGCGGGCGATGCGGGACGCCCCCGTGATCACTAGCGTCGGGCGCCATGGTTGACACCACCGTGCTGCGCGACGGCCTCCGGTTCGGCGAGGGACCCCGGCGGGGACCCGACGGCAGGCTGTTCTACTCGGACTTCTACGACCACGAGGTGCGCGCGCTCGACCTGGTCACGGGGGCCGAGGAGGTCGTCTGCGCGGTGCCGGGCCAGCCCTCGGGCCTGGGCTGGCTGCCCGACGGGCGGCTGCTCGTGGTGTCGATGCGCGACCGCCGGGTGCTGCGCCTGGAGGACGGCGGCCTCGTCGAGCACGCCGACCTGGGCGGGATCGCCACGTTCCACGCCAACGACATGCTGGTCGACGCGCACGGCCGCGCGTACGTCGGCAACTTCGGCTTCGACCTGCACGCGCTCATCGCCGAGCACGGCGAGGCGGCCCTGCTGGCACCCGGCTGGACGGCGCCCGGCGCGGCGCTGGCGCTGGTCGGCCCGGACGGGGCGGTGTCGGTGGCCGCCGAGGACCTGAGGTTCCCCAACGGCATGGTGCTGCTGCCGGACGGCAGGCTCGTCGTCGCCGAGACCCTGGCGTTCGGGCTGACCGCGTTCGACGTGGCCGACGACGGGACGCTGTCCGGCCGCACGACGTGGGCCGACCTGCGCGAGCACGGCGTCGCGCCCGACGGCATCGCGGTGGACGACGAGGGCGGCGTGTGGGTCGCGCCCGCGCTCCAGGCCGCCGCCTTCCGGGTCGAGGACGGCGTCGTCACCCGCCGGGTCGAGACCGGGCAGCCGTGCTTCGCGGTGGCGGTCCTGGGCGACCGGCTCGTCTGCTGCACCGCGCCCACCTCCCAGCCGGAGGTGGTGGCCGGGGCGCGCCTGGGCAGGCTGGAGGTGGTCGACCTCTAGAGCGAGTCCCACCACGCCTGGTCGAGCTCGCCCCGGGCGAGCAGCACGGCCGGGCCGGTGAGCGTCGAGCCGTCCTCCTCGATCACCACCGCGAGCTGTCCGCCGGGGACGTCCACGGTGGCCTTGCCGGTGCGCTGACCGGTCCCGTACAGCCACGAGGCGACCGCGGCGACCGTGCCCGTGCCGCACGAGCGGGTCTCGCCGACGCCGCGCTCGTGCACGCGCATCCGCAGCGCGCCGTCGCCCAGCACGTTGACGAACTCCACGTTCACGCCGTGCGGGAACAGCACCGGGTCGTGGCCGGGCGGCACGCCCAGGTCCAGCTCGCCCACCGGCACCTCGGTGACGCACGCCAGGTGCGGGTTGCCGACGTCCACCGCGACACCGCCGAACGCGCTGCCGCCGACCGTGGCCGTGCCGGTGCCGGTGACCAGGACGCGGCCCATGTCGTTGGTGACCGTGCCGTCCTCGTGCGCGACGACCCGCCGTTCACCCGAACGGGTGCCGATGGTGAACTCCTCGCCGCCGGGCGCCAGGCCCGCGTCGACCAGGTAGCGGACGAACACGCGCACGCCGTTGCCGCACATCTCGGCGATCGAGCCGTCGCCGTTGCGGTAGTCCATGAACCAGGGGCCGAAGTCGGGGCGCACCACCCGCAGCACGCCGTCCGCGCCGAGGCCGCGCCGCCGGTCGCACAGCGCGCGCACCCGCTCCTCGGTGAGGTCCAGCGCACCGTCCGGATCGGGCAGCACCACGAAGTCGTTCTCGGTGCCGTGGCCCTTGAGGAATTCGACGCCCACGCCGGCAGTCTACGGCGCGACGTGCCGGAGGACGCGGCCGGCCAGGTCGGGCGAGGACGCGTCGAACCAGGTGACCCGCCGGTCGCGGCGGAACCAGGACCGCTGCCTGCGCACGAACCGCCGGGTGCCCAGGGCGGTCGCCCCGAACGCCTCCTCGACCGAGTACTCGCCGTCGAACGCGGCCAGCACCTGCTGGTAGCCGAGCGCGCGCGACGCCGTGCGGCCCTCCCGCAGCCCCCTGGCCTCCAGCGCGCGCACCTCGTCGACCAGGCCCGCGTCGAACATCCGGCCGACCCGGGCGTCGACCCGCTCGTCCAGTTCGGCCACCTCCCGGTCCAGGCCGACCAGGACCGCGCCCCACCGCGCCGGGCCGGGCTTGGGCAGGGTCGCCGAGAACGGCCTGCCGGTCAGCTCGATCACCTCCAGCGCGCGCACCACGCGCCGGGCGTTGGACGGCAGGATCGCCAGGGCCGCGGCCGGGTCGAGCTGCGCCAACCGGCCGTGCAGGGTCTCCGCGCCGAACATCGCCAGCTCCCGCTCCAGCTGGGCGCGGACCGCCTCGTCGGTGCCGGGGAACTCCAGGTCGTCGAGCACCGCCTGCACGTACAGGCCCGAGCCGCCGACCAGCACGGGCGTGCGCCCGGCGGCCAGCAGCCGCTCCACGACGGCGCGCGCCTCCCGCTGGTAGGCGGCCACCGAGGCGGTGTCGGTCACGTCGAGCACGTCGAGCAGGTGGTGCGGCACGCCGCGCCGCTCCTCCTCGGTGACCTTCGCCGTGCCGATGTCCATGCCCCGGTAGAGCTGCATCGCGTCGGCGTTGACCACCTCGCCGCCCAGTTCGGCGGCGAGCCGCACGGCCAGGTCGGACTTGCCGGTCGCGGTGGGGCCGACGACGACGACCGGGACGACCCCGGAGGAGGTGCTCACGCGCTCAAGCCTCCCAGACGGCCCAGTGGTACCCGACCCCGTAGGGGGCCAGGAACGCCGACCGGGTGCACCGCCACGCGCCCGGCACGGCCGCCGCGACCTGCCACGCGGCCCGCCCGCCCGCGCCCAGCTCCGCCGCCAGCGCCGGGTCCAGCGCGCCCAGCGCGTCCCGGTCCGCCGAGGCCAGCGCCCGCCGCACGCCGTCGTCGAACGCCCCGGCCCGGTCGTCGGACCGCCCCACGGCCAGCTCGCCGTGCCGGTGCGACCCGTCGCCCAGGACGAGCAGCGCGGGCGTGCCCGCGAGCCGCGCCCCGAGCGCCGCGCAGTCGGGTCCGGGCAGGTCGGGCGGCACGAGGTGGACGCGCACCCGGCGCGCCCCGGCGCGCTCCCGCAGCCAGCCGGCGACCAGGGCGGGCAGCGGCAGTTCGTCGTCCACCCGGGTCGCGCCCTCGGTGAGCGACACCGGCACGTCCACCCCGAAGCCGCGGAAGCTGCCGGCCACGTCCTGCACCACCCTCGGCCCGGACGGGTCGACGCCGACGGCCACCCACTCGTCCGAGTGCGCCGCCAGTTCCCGCGCCGCGGCCAGGCTCGCCGCCCGCACCGGTTCGGTCTCCGGCGCGGCGCCGGCGACCAGTTCGGGCACCAGGAGCGGGGGGTGCGGCACGACCGCCAGTCGCGAGATCATGACAACCCACGCTACCGATCGGCCACCACAGGTACCGATGCGAGCCCTGACCTGTTTGAATGCGCGCGAGGTACTGGCGACCCTTCAGGTGGGTCGCGCGGTACCCGGGTGCTGGGCCCCGCCGCTGGCGGGGCGCCCGTGGTCGGCACGGGCACCACGAAGTGGGCAGGCGAGGAGGAAGCCGGCGATGACGGAGCACGAGACGACACCGGAAGCCACTGGTGACAGTGGTGCGGGGGCGGTAGTCGAGGAGACCCCGGTGGCAGCCGCGCCGGTCACGGCCCCGGCCGCACCGGTCACGGCCCCGGCCACACCGGTCCCCGTGGCGTCGGACCACCCTGACCGCTGGGGGCGCGTGGACGCGGACGGCACCGTCTACGTCAAGACGGCCGACGGCGAGCGCGTCGTGGGCTCGTGGCAGGCGGGCGAGCCCGCGGAGGGCCTGGCGCACTTCGCGCGCCGGTTCGACGACATCCGCACCGAGGTCGAGCTGCTGGTGACGCGGCTGACCGCCGGGACGGGCGACCCCAAGCACGCGATGACCAGCGCCAAGCACGTCCAGGAGAGCCTGGCCGACGCGGCGGTGGTCGGCGACCTCGCGGCGCTGGCGGCCCGCGTCGAGCACGTGCTCGCGCTGGCCGAGAAGGGCCTGGAGGCGGCCAAGGCGGCCAAGGACGAGGCGCGCGCCGCGGCCGGGGCCCGCAAGCAGGAGCTGGTCGAGGAGGCCGAGGTCCTGGCCAACGAGTCGACGCAGTGGAAGGTGGCCGGCGACCGGCTGCGGCAGATCCTGGACGAGTGGAAGACCATCCGGGGCGTCGACCGCAAGACCGACGAGCAGCTGTGGCGTCGGTTCTCCAAGGCGCGGGACGCGTTCAACCGCCGGCGGGGCTCGCACTTCGCCGACCTCGACCGGCAGCGGGGCGTCGCCAAGAACCGCAAGCAGGAGCTGGTCGAGGAGGCCGAGAAGCTCGTCGAGTCCGACGACTGGGGCCCCACGGCCGGCCGGTACAAGGACCTGATGGTCGAGTGGAAGGCCGCCGGGCGCGCGCCCAAGGAGGCCGACGACGCGTTGTGGCAGCGGTTCCGCGCCGCCCAGGACGCGTTCTTCGCCAAGCGCTCCGAGGCGTTCAACGAGCGTGACGCGGAGTTCGCGACCAACGCGAAGCTGAAGGAGGAACTGCTCGCCGAGGCCGAGCGCATCGACCCCTCCGGCGACCTGGAGACCGCCCGCCAGCAGCTCTACAAGATCCAGGAGCGGTGGGACGCGATCGGCAAGGTCCCGCGCGAGCGCATCCGCGACCTGGAGGGCAAGCTCCGCGCGATCGAGGAGCGGGTCCGCGGCGCGGTCGACGCCCAGTGGCGCCGGTCCGACCCGGAGGCCGAGGCCCGCGTCGCGCAGTTCCGCGAGCGCGTCGAGCAGTTCGAGGCCCAGGCCGAGAAGGCCCGGTCGGCGGGTGACAAGCGCCGTGCCCAGCAGGCCGAGGCCCAGGCCCAGCAGTGGCGGGAGTGGCTGGCCGCGGCCGAGCA
>NZ_JBPKJK010000244.1:0-9432 GCF_051756985.1 Saccharothrix sabaoui | reverse complement strand
GGGCAGCACCGGTGCGCGCTCCACCGCCAACCGCTCCAAGAGGTCCACCGCGTGGTCCGTGCCGGGCAGCTCCGCCATCTCCGCGCGGGCCTTCGCGATGTCGGCGCGCATGTCCTCGTCGCCCAGGACGCCGAGCACGGCGGACCGCACCCCCTCCGGGGTCGCGGTGGCGGCGTCCAGCGGCCTGGTCAGGCCGAGCGCGGCGAACCGGCGCGCGTTGTCGTGGTCGTCGGTCAGCAGCGGGATGCTGACCTGCGGCAGCCCGGCGACCATCGTCCCCGTCATCGTGTTGAAACCGCCGTGGTTCACCACCGCCGAGCACCGCGACAGCAGCAGCGACTGCGGCAGGTAGCGCTCGACGTGGACGTTCGCCGGTCGCGGCCCCAGGTCGGCCGGGTCGCGGTCGTGGCCGACGGTGGCGACCACGTCGGCGTCGAGGTCGGCCAGCCCGTCGAGGACCGTCCCCATCAGCCCGGGGTAGGCGCCCGGGTAGAAGCGGATCGCCACGGTGCCGAACGACACGTACACCAGCGGTCGCTCCCCCAGGTGCGCCAGGTGCTCCGGCAGCCGCTGGTCACCCAGGTTGTCGAACAGGCCGTCCCGCAGGTGGTGGGTGGTCGGCGGCACCGGCCGGGCGGGGTCGAGCAGGCGCGGCAGCGCGAAGCACAGGTTCAGGTGGCGGTGCAGCATCCCCAGGCCGTCGCCGGGCGGCAGGCCGACCTCGGCCCGCAGCCGCACCATCTCCTCGGCGATGTCGTCCAGCAGCGGGGTCGTGTCGTACAGCGGCGTGATGTCCACGGAGGCGCACGGGATGTCGAGCGCCTCGCCCACCGCCGCCGCGGCGGGCTCGTAGCTGTCGCGCACCAGCACGTCCGGCCGCCACTCCCGGCACACGGGGACCAGGTCCACCGCGGTGCGCCGGGCCCGCACGCCGTACATCACGCGGGCGATGGCGAACCGGTCCATCTCCACGCCCGGCGACAACCCCCTCGCCCCCGCCTTCAGGGCGGTGAACTCCTCGTCGCCGTCCCCGTCGCGGCTCAACCCCGCGGCGAAGCCGGCGAACCCCAGGGAACGCACGTCGTCGAGCAGGTTCGAGGCGCAGGCGAACGCGACCTCGTGGCCGCGGTCGCGCAGCGCGGTGGCGAGCGGGACGAGGGGGTGCAGGTGACCGGACGTCGGGGTGGAGGTGAACAGGACACGCACGGCGACTCCTTCACGGGGGACCGGGAGCCCGTTTCTACGCCGCCGCGCGCGTTCCGTCGTGCCACAAGTGAGCACCGGTCCCCGCCCGGTGCGCCGGTCAGCCGCGGAACTCCGGGTTGACCCAGTAGGTGCTGTTGCCGCGGTTCTCGGTGGGGAAGCCGCCGCCCTCGCCGCGGCGCAGGACGCCCGCTCCCGCCGGCGCGGTGAAGGGGCCGTGGGTCACCGGGGCGGTGTAGTAGTCCGGGGAGGTCAGGTACCCGCCGTACGGGCTGTAGTAGGAGATCACGTACTCGCGGCCGGCCTGGACCGGGACGGGGGTGGCGAAGAAGATCTCCGCCATCCGGCCGGGGTGGGCCCAGGCGCGTTCGGCGAGCAGCGCGCCGTCCTGCCACAGGCGCAGCGTGACGGGGCCGCGGTAGGCGCCGCGCAGCAGGGAGGCCCCGAGGACGTGGCCGGGCCGGTCGAAGACGGTCCGCAGGCCGACCTCGGTGGGGCTCACGTCGTCGCTGACGACCTCCGGCGCGGGACGGGTGACGAACTCGCAGCCCTCCACGCAGGACACGGCCCGCGGCCCGGGGATGCCGAGCGGCGACTCCGGCGAGGCCGCCGACAGCGTCGCGGGCGCGGCGTGGTGGGCGGGGACGCGAACCGGGCGGTGCTGGTCGACCGCCTGGGCGGAGCCGGACAGGACCAGGGCCGCGACGGCGACGGTCGCGAGCAGCCTGGGTAAGCGGGACATGCGGACTCCTCTGGGGGCGGCGGACGGGGAGTGGTCCCCCGTGGTGGGGATCGTTCGGCGGGGCCCCCGCGCTACGCCGGGGCGGTGAAGACGACGTCCACCCAGTAGTTGTTGCCGCCGTAGTAGTCGGTCGGGAAGCCTGCGCCCTGCCGGAACCTGCCGTTGGCGTACGGGCCGGCGGCGGTCCAGAGCGGTTCGGAGAACACGCGGGGGCGGCGGTCGAAGTAGCCGTGGTCCATGGCGTGGTGGCCGTTCGGGGCGGTGTAGGAGGCCACGTACACCCGGTTGGCGCCGATCCGGACCGGGGTGGCGAAGGTCAGCTCCTGCCAGCCGGTGTCGGTCTCGCCGGTGAACGTGCCGGTGGCCAGGAGCGTGCCGTCCGCCGCCCACAGCGAGCCGGTGTGCGTGCCGGTGTTGCCGGGGCCCTTGTAGAACCGCACGCCGGTGACGGTGCCCGGGGTGGAGGTGCCGAAGCGGACGCCCAGCTCGAACGGGCCGCTGTCGGGGCTCGCCGGTACCTCGGGCACGGTCGCGGCGCTGAACAGCGAGCACGGGCACGCGGTGCCGGGCGCGGTGGTGAACGACCAGGTCGCGGGCACGGCCAGGGCGTTGCCGCGCGCGTCGGCCACCACGGCGCTCGCGGTGTAGCGGGTGCCGGGGGCGAGCGGGGCGTCCGGGGTCCAGGTGACGGTCCTCCGGTCGTCGGACAGCGCGGCGGTGCCGTGCAGCACGGCGCGGCCGTCGTCCGACAGCGTGATCGTCGGCGACGCCGGGTCGATCGGTTCGTCGAAGCCGAGGGTGAGCACGCCGGTCGCGGGCGCGCCCGCGCTGTCCGGGGCCGGGTCGCGGGTGTCGAGCACGGGCCGGGTGTAGTCGCCGTCCGCGCCGTGCCGGTAGACGACGTCGACCCAGTAGTTCGACGCGTGGTAGCCGCTGTCGGGCATCCCGCCGCCGTAGCGGAACAGGCCGTTGGGCGTGGTGGCGGTGTCGGCGACGGCCCAGACCTGGTCGTGGCCGATCAGCCGGCCGTAGTTGCCGAAGAACGTCTCGTCGATCGCGTAGTGGCCGCGCGGCGCGAAGTAGGAGACGACGTAGGTCGTGTTGGGCTCCACCGCGACGGGCGCGGCGAAGGTCAGCGACTGCCAGCCGGTCGTGGTCTCGTCGGTGAACGTGCCGGTCGCCAGGCGCCGCCCGGCGGCCGACCACAGCGAGCCGGTGTGCGTGCCGGTGTTGCCGGGGCCCTTGTAGAACCGGACGCCGAGCACCTCCCCCCGGCCGGTGAAGTGCACCTTCGCGCCCAGCTCCACCGGGTCGGGGTCGTCGGTGGCGGGGCGGCCCGGGACGGCGAAGTCGTCCCAGATCGTGCACGGGCAGTCGGCCGAGCGCGGGGTGCCGGTGGTGAACGACCAGGTGGCGGTGGCGTCGCCGGCCTGCACGGAGGCGGTGTAGGTCGTGCCCGGGAGGAGCGGCGCGTCGGGGGTGAACCCCGCGGTCGGGCCGCTCGCCGGGGCGACCCGGCCCTCGACCGCCCCGGCCGGCCCGGTGAGCGTGAACCGCACCTCGGCGTCGGCGATGGTCCGGTCGAAGGTGGCGGTCACGGTGGGGGTCAAGCCCACGCTGCCCGCGCCGGCGGGCGGTTCCGCGCCGAGCAGCGCGGACGTGGTCGCGGTGGCCCCGCCCACCTCGTCCGGTCGCGGCACGCGGCTCGACTCGGCGGACGCGGCGGGGACGACGGGCAGCACGGGCGCCAGGGCGGCGACGGCGAGCACGAGCAGTCGTCTCAGCGGTCCACCGGCAGCGCGGCGGGTGGCGCCTGGTAACGGCATGGTTGTCGCCTTTCCCCTCAGACCGGACCACCCGATCACACGTCGGGGATCGGTGCGGTCGGATGCGCCGTTACCGCTTCCCGGGGTCCGCGCTGGTATTCCGCACGAAGGGGGTGCGCATCCGGGTGCGGACCGCGCCGCGCGGGGGATTTCCCGGCATTTCCCACTTTGTGCGGTGCGCGGTGGCGCACACCCCGCGATGATGCCGCCGGAACCGTTATCCGGTCCGTCCGCAGTGGAGCGCCCGCAGCACGGCGGCGTGGGCGGGTTTCGGGTTGCCCGCGCCGTCGAACAGCAGGGGCGTGCTGCCGGCGCGCCACGAATCGGTGTCGCGGACGCCCCACACCGTGATCCCGGCGCACCGGGGCACCGCCAGGCACGCCCTCGTCACGCGGCCGAAGTCGTCGGCCTGGGCGGCGCCGGAGCCCTCCACGTCCAGCTCGGTGACCTGCACCTCCACGCCGAGGTCGGTGAAGTCGCGCAGGGTCGCCGCGAAGTCGACGGGCACCGGGTTGGCGGCGCCGAAGTGCGACTGGAGGCCGACGCAGTCGATCGGCACGCCGCGCTGCCGGAAGTCGCGCACCATGTCGAGGACCGCGCGGGTCTTGGCGTGCGCCCGGTCCTCGATGCCGTAGTCGTTGTAGCAGAGCTTCGCGCCCGGGTCGGCGGCGCGGGCGGCGCGGAACGCGGCCTCGACCCAGTCGTCGCCGGTGCGCTGGAGGTTCGAGTCGCGGCGGCGGCCGGACGTGCCGTCGGCGAACGCCTCGTTCACCACGTCCCAGGCGTGGACCCGGCCCCGGTAGTGGGCGGCGACCCCCGTGACGTGGTCGAGCATCGCGGCGCGCAGCGCCGTGCCGCTCAACGCCGCCAACCACGAGGGCTGACCGGCGTGCCACAGCAGGGTGTGGCCGCGCACCCGCTTGCCGCCGCGCAGGGCGTGCTCGACGATCGGGTCGGCCGCGGCGAACGTGAACCGGCCCCGCTGCGGTTCGGTCGCGTCGAGCTTCATCTCGTTCTCGGGGGTGACCACGTCGAACTCGCGGTCGAGGATCGCCGCGTAGACCGGGTCGGACAGCTTGCGCCCGGCGACGGCGACGCCGAAGTACCGCCCGGTCCGCCGCGCCGCCTCAGCCAGCGTGGACGCCGGCGCTGCCGCACCCGAGGCGGTCACACCCGAGGCAGCGACACCCGAGGCGGTCACACCCGAGGCAGCCGCACCCGAGGCCGCGGCACCGGGTGCGGCGAGGCCCGGCGCGGGGAGCGAGGCGGCGAGGAGGGCTGCGACGAGGAGTGCGCGCACTGGGCGGTCCTTTCGGCCGTGGGGCGACCATGGTCTTGCGCCCGGCGGGCGCGGGCAACGCTTGGCGCAACCTTGCGAAACCGCGCCTCCCCCGACCGGCGCAGCACGCCTTCCCCGCCCCCTGTCGGCCGATAACGCATTCCGCGCCACTTCTTTCGGCGCATTCACCCCAACGCCCGAACAATCACGCGGACAGGTTCACCCTCGACCCCGTATTCACCGGTCCGGAAAAAATCAACACCTTTCCCCCGGGTGAGCACGCGTTATCCGAAAAATCGGAGTTCTGCGTCATGTGGCACAGTGCCCGCCTCAGCGCTTTCCCACACTGCGGGTGGTCGGAAGAGCGGCGACGGCCACTCTTCCGAACCGGGGGCCGAGAGAGGAACAACCTTGTCGCTCCACCCTGAGGCGCACCACCGATCGATAATCTCGGTGGACATCGCGGGCTCCAGTGCCGAGGGCAGGCGCGTGGGGCACCGGTTCCACGCGGTCCACTCCCTGCGCGGGATCGTCGACGGCGCCCTCGACGAGGCGGGCATCGCGCCGGAGCACTGCGACTTCCGGGACCGCGGGGACGGCTACCACATCCTGGTCGACGGCACGGTGCCCAAGGCCCGCCTGGCGCGCCGGTTCGTCAGCGAACTGGTGGACGGGTTGCTGGAGCACAACGAGAGGTCCAACGAGCAGAGCAGCCTGCGGCTCAGGGTCGCGCTGCACTACGGCGAGGTCACCCCGGCGGGGACCACCGAGGTCTCCAAGGCGATGGAGCACGCCACCCGCATCCAGGACGCGCGGCACGTCCGGGAGCGGCTCCGCGAGTCGGGCGCCGTGCTGGCGCTGGTGGTCTCCGCGGACTTCCACGACAACATCGTCGACGAGGTCGCGGCCATCCGCGACCGGTACGACTTCACCGCGTTCACCGAGCCCTTCCGGGGCGTCGCCCTGACGGCCTGGCTGTGCCTCTTCGGCGGGCGCACCTCCCGGGCCGCCGAGGTCGCCGACGACGGCGCGCGGGAGACCGGCCCCGCGCTGCCCGCGATCCCGCGCGACGAGTCGGACCCGGTGTTCGACGTCCTCCGGTCGGTCATCGTGCTCGGCGCGCCGGGCGCGACCGCGCCGCAGGAGCGGACCACCGCGCCCGTGCTGTTCGGGCCACCGGGGTCGGGCAGGTCGCGCACCGAGCGGTGGCTGTGCGACGACCTGGCGGCGCGGGGCCAGTGGTGGGTGCTGCTCGGCGCGGACGAGGACCGCACCACCCCGCCGGTGCCCGACCTGCTGCTGGAGGCGGCGCTCAGGCTGGTCGCGCAGGACGGCCCCTGGGACTTCTCCGGGCTGCTGGGCCACCTCGTCGCGGCGTCGACCCGGCGCGCGGGCGGCGGGGCCGTCGACGGCCTGCTGCCACCGCCGCGGTCGCGGCACGCGCTGGAGGCCGCGCTGGGCGGGCTGGTCGACGTGGCGGGGCTCGGCGACTGGGCCCGGTCGGCGGCCCACCGGGCGGGCGCCCGGCTGCTCCGGCCCCGCTGGACCCGGCCGGGCGGCGGGCACGACTGGCACCGCCGGGCCGGGTCGCTGGGCGCGTTCGCCGACCTGTCCGCGCGCGTCGACCAGGACTCCCGGGACCACGCCGACCGCGTCCTGATGACGGCCTTCCTGGAGGACCTGGCGGCGGTGGAACCCGGCGGGCGCCGGGTGGACCCGGTGGTCGTGCTGAGCAGCGACATCGACGCCGCGCCGCTGCTGCGCGCCTGGGGCGGGGCGCTCGCCGCGGGGGCGCGCGCCAGGGCGACCCTCGTCGCGGTGGGCGACCGCGCGCTGGTGGAGAGGCTGGGGCTGCCGCGCGACGAAGTGCTCCCGGCCGACCGGGAGGAGGTGCGGCGGTTGAGCCGCGGCGCCACCGCGGTTCGCGGGCCGTACACCCCGCTGCCGCTGTCGGGGCTCACCGCGCCGCAGGTCGAGGCGATGGCCGCCGAGGTGGGCGTGCCGGAGCGGCACCGGGAGCGCCTCGTGTCCTCCGTGCTGCGGCTCAGCGCCGGCCACCCCGGGGCGGCCGCCCAGTTGGTGCGCGCCGCGAGCCTGCTCCCCCCGGCCGAGTGGGTGCCCGGCCCCCTGCTGGGCGTGCACGCCCACGACGGTTCGGGTCCGCTGCGCGAGCACCTGCTGGACCGGCTGCTGGCGGGGCGGACCACCGGCGTCGAGGACGCCGTGACCCGCTCGGCGGCCAGGAACCAGGCCGAGGCCGCCCTGCTGATGGCGGACGCGCGCCGGGCGCGGCTGACGGGTCCCGCACCGGCGACCGAGTGGGCGTGCACGGGACCGGACGGCGTCCCGGTGATGCACCCGCTGCTGCGGCTGCTGCTGGTCGAACGGCTGGCCGGGCGACCGGCCGACGCGTCGGACTCGTGGGAGGCGGTGTTCACCCGGCTCGCCGGGTTCGCGAAGCGGCGCGGCGACGAGGAGGGCGAGCTGCACCACCTGTTCGCCGCGGGGGACGTCGACGCCGTGCTGCGGCGGCTGGAGGAGCTGCTCACCACCGTCGGCGGCCGGCGCTGGCTGGAGGTCGTGGAGGTCGTCGCGTCCTGCCCCGCCCGACCGGGCCAGCCGCCGCCCGGGGCGTTCCGCTCGCCGGTCGAGGCCGTGCTGCTGTCGTGGCACGCCACCGGCGACGTCCACCTGATCGACGAGTGGGCCGACCACCACATCACGACCGCCACCCACCTGAGGCAGGTGGCGGGGCTGGCGCGCAGCGGGCAGGTCGAGTTCCTCGACGCCGCCGACCGGCACGAGGAACTGGGCCGCCGGCGACCGCGCCGACCCGGTCCGCCCCACCAGGACAGGGAGGAACAGCGGTGACCCGAGTGGACATCCCCGACGCGCGGCCCCGGTGGGACAGGCGGAAGGTCCTCGCGCTGTGCTCGGCGGTGGTCGTCCTGCTCGCGGTGGTCGTGGCGGTGGCGCGGGCGGTGCGCGAACCGGTCTGCGACGACCAGGAAGGGCTCGCGCTGGTCGAGGAGCAGTGCGTCGGGGTCGCCGACCCTGGCCGGGCGTTCGACTTCGGCCGGCCCGCGCTCCAGGGCGTCATGGAACGCATCCGGGTGCAGAACGAGGTCGCGGCGCGGGACCCGGAGCACGTCAGCATCGCGGTCCTGCTCACCCTGACCCCGCGCGGCGCGCACGCGATCGAGCCCGTGGAGCAGGTCGAGCACCAGTTGGAGGGCGCCGTGCGCGCCCAGGCCCTCTACAACGAGGACGACGTGCCGAAGGTGGTCCTGCTGCCCGCCAACGCGGGCGAGGGCTTCACGCACTGGCGGCCGGCGGTGGACGAGCTGCTCCGCAGGCGCGGGGCGCCCGACCGGCTCGTGGCGGTGACCGGGTTCGGGCAGAGCCTCGCCCCGGCGGTGGAGGCGCTCACGGTGCTGTCCCGGAACCAGGTGCCCCTGGTGGCCTCGACGATGACCTCCGACTCGCTGCGCGAGGTCGACGGGCTGCTCCGCCCGGCGCCCAACAACTCCCGGCAGGCCGCGGTGGCCGCGCAGAAGGCCCGGGAGGTCCTCGACGCCGACGCCGCGCGGGCCGCTCCCGGTGCCGGGCCGACACCCCGGGGGGTCGTGGTGATCACCGACCGGAACACCGACGACCAGTACTCCGTCGACCTCGCCGAGCAGTTCGGGACCCAGGCCGGGGCGCTGGGCGTCGAGGTCCTCAAGACCATGACGTACGACAGCAGGTTGAAGGACATCAGGGTCACGTTCCGGGCCGACCAGGCCAACATCTGCTACGCGAGCACCCGCGTCTTCTACTTCGCCGGGCGGGGCGTGCACCTCGGCGCGCTGGTCGAGGCGCTGGGCGACGAGCCGTGCGAGAAGGGCCGGGAACTCGTGATCCTGACCGGCGACGACAGCCCCAGCGACGAGCAGGCGGGCACCGAGAAGTTCCGCGCGGGCATGGCCGGCGGCATCAGGATCATCCAGACCGACCTGGCGGCCCCCGACCTGCTGGAGAGCTACTCGGTGCTGGCGGCCAGGGGTGAGGAGTGGCGGATGAGCAGGCAGGCCGTCGAGGACTTCACCGGTCCGGGGCTGCCGGACTACGCGGTGAGCGGCGCGGCGCTGCGCGACGACGGCGCGGTCCTGTCCTACGACGCCGTGCTCACCGCGCTCGCCCTCGTCACGAAGGCCGTGGACCCCGAGCAGCGGACACCGCTGGACCACCGCGAGGTGCTCAAGGTCATCCACACCCTGCACGACGCGAACGCCGTGCCGGGTGCCAGCGGGCGGCTGTCCTACACCGGCGACGGCGACGCCGAGGACAAGGTCGTGCCGCTGATCGAGCGGACGGCGTCGGGCACGGTGCTGGTGGACGTG
>NZ_JBPKJK010000243.1:0-9545 GCF_051756985.1 Saccharothrix sabaoui | reverse complement strand
CAGGTGTCGAGGAACGGGCCCTCCGGGCGGTCGCCCGCCCGCTCCGCCTGGGCGATGCGCAGGGCCGCGCCGGACAGGCCGATCATGGTGAACACCATGCCGGTCGCCACGCCGAAGCTCAGCAGGTCGAACGTCACCGACGCGATCCCGCCCACCAGCACCGCCGCCAGCAGGCAGCTCGCCAGGCCGCGCAGGCCGTCGTCCCGGGTCAGGTACCGGGTGCGGACCGCCGCGTAGCAGGCCGCCAGGAACATGCCGATCAGCGCGAACAGCCCCAGGTAGCCGTTCTCGATGATGGTCAGCAGGAACTGGTTGTCCAGGATCGTGTACTTCGTCGGCAGGAACGTGCCGAAGCCGCGCCCCAGCAGCGGGTGCAGGTCGATCTGGTCGGCCGCCGCCTCGTAGTCCGCGGTGCGGGCCTTCACGCTCGGGTCGTCCTCGATGTTGGCGAACATGCCGCGCAGCGTGCCGAACAGGCCGGGCACGACGAGGCTCGCGCCGAGGAAGAAGCCCAGCCCCAGCACGGCCACGGTCATCTTGCGCTCGCGCGGCAGCGTGGCCACCAGCACGATGCCCGACACCGCCATGCCCAGGATCGCGGTGCGCGACAGGGCGGTCAGCGCGCCCAGGCCCACCAGCGCCAGGCAGAACCACCAGCGCAGCTGCGGCTCGCCTTGGTCGCGCGCGTGGAACACGTAGTGCACGCCCAGCGGCACCGCCATCGCGCACACCAGGCCGAACTCGATGGGGTGGTTGGTGGTGCCGGTGGGCCGGCGGAAGATCGACCGGCTCTCCATCGCCGAGTACGCGTTCTCCTGCACCCGCAGGCCGGGCAGGCCCACGTAGGACGCGAGGTCGACGCCCGCGCCGAACTGCACGAGCCCCACGAACGCGATCATGCCGGAGCAGGCCAGCACCAGCTTGAGCACCCGGTCCAGGCGCTCGCGGGTGCGGATGGCGTCGCAGGCGAAGATGGCCACGCTGATGGTCGCCACGATCCGCACCATGCTGCTGTCGGCGACGGTCAGCTCGTCGGTGGGCATCCAGCGGCGCGTGGCGACCGCGTAGGTGGCCAGGTGCATGGCCAGGTAGACCGCGACGGCGGTGCGCAGGGCGTTGCGGCCCTTGCCCATGCCGAGGGTGTCGACCATCTGCGCGGACAGCCACAGCACGCCCAGCAGCAGCGCCACCACCAGGGCGGGCGGCAGGGTCATCGGCACGAACGACAGCACCAGCCGCGCCGGCACCACCAGCAGGGCGAGCAGGTAGAGGCAGACGAGCGTGGCGCCGTCCGCGCGTTGGCGCACGCGGGTGAGGGCGGTCATCTCACGGTGAGTCTTCGCGCGTGGGCCACGCGGTGCCGCCGTTCGGCGGTGCCACGCCGTTCGGCGGCTTCGCACCGTCCGGGACGCCCACGGCGGAGATCTTCACGGTCCGCTCGCTCGCCGTCGGCTGGGGCTTCACGGGCGGCTGGGGCTTCGCGGGCGGCGGCGCGAGGGCCTGCCCGTGCACCTGCCCGGGGGCCTGGACGGGCGCCTGCACCTTGACCGTCTGCTCGCTGGCCGTGGGGGGCCTGCGCACGGGCGGGCGCGGTGCGGTCCCCTGCGCCGGGGGGAGGTGCGGGGCGTGCGCCTGCTCGGGACGGCGCGGCGGGCCGTTCAGCGGCGGCCTGGGGCCGTTCTGCGGGACTTCCTCGTGCGGCCGCGGGTTGTCCGGGCGGAAGTCCGACGGCGTGGCGGGCGTGGTGGGCGCCGCGGCGGGCGTCCCCGGTCCGCCGTCCGGCCCGTCGTCCGGTCCCTCGTCGGGTCCGTCGTCCGGCCCGTCGTCGGCCCCGCCACCGCCCCCGGCCGCCTCGCGGCGGCGCTTGAGCTTGCCCATGACGCTGTCCGAGGCGAACGTGGCCGCCAGCGTGAACAGCATCAGCAGCACGAACGCCGCGCCCGCGTACCGGACCTTGCCGCCGATCTGCGCCTCCGCGGTGGTCGGGTTCACGATCACCTGCGAGGTGATGAACGTCGACTCCGGCGCGTTGAGCTTGCGCTGCTGGTCCGCCAGCTCCTTGTGCGCGAAGTCCAGCACCGTGGTGACGAGCTTCTCCGCCTCGTCCGGCGACTCGGCGTCGGTCACCACGAACATGAACGGGCCGTTGACCCCGCCGCCGGCGGCGGTGAAGTTCGCCGTCGAGCTCGCGGTGATGCCGAGCCCCTCGCGCGTCTTCGGGTCGGCCAGGATCTGCGCGATGATCTGCGACGTGGTCGAGAGGCTGCCGTCGAACGCCAGCAGCGGGTTGATCTTCACCGCTTCCTCGGGCGAGACGTTCTGGTTGAACGTGCCCCCCGCCGACGGCGAGGTGAACACCATCACACCGGTGGACTCGTAGCGGGTCGGGATCGACACGAACACACCCGCCGCGAGGCCCACGGCCAGGAGCGCCGACGGCAGGGCGATGTACCACCGCCGCCGCAGCACACGCAGCGCGCCCCAGAAGTCCATCCGCTCCCCGATCCGCATTTACCCCGCGTAGAGGTGCGCAAGGTGTTGTTACCCTGAAATCGGCCGACTCGCGGCTTTCCGTTACAGGTGGTGATGATTTGGCCCCGCGCCGCACCGTGCTCGCCGTGACCGCCATCGTACTGGTCGTCGTGGCCGGTGCGGTCTACCTGACGGCGGTGGCCCGCGAGGACCGGCCGGTGGCCGCCGCGGAGGGCGCCCGCAGCCCCGACCTGCTGTACGTGGAGCTGGCCGACGGCCGGTCGCGGGTCGAGCAGCTCAGCCTGGCCGACCCGGCGGCGCGGTCGGCGACCGACCTGACGTGCCAGCGGTTCTACCGCGCGGGCGGCACGGAGGTGTGCCTCGCGCTCGCCGGCCCCGGCCCCACCTACGCGGCGGAGATCAGCCGGGACGGGGTCGTGCTGCGGACCGTGCCGCTGCCCGGCATCCCGAGCCGCGCCAAGGTGTCCGCGTCCGGTCAGGTCGTGTCGTGGACGTCGTTCGTGACGGGCGACTCGTACTCGGTGCCGGGCGGCTTCTCCACCCGCACCGGGTTCTTCGACGTGCGCAGCGGCGAGGTCGTGGAGTCCCTGGAGGGCTTCGCGGCGGAGGTCGAGGGACAGCCGCACTCGGCGCAGGACGTCAACTACTGGGGCCTGACGGTGGGCGCGGACGACCGGACGTTCTACGCGACCCTCGCGTCCGGCGGCCTGACCTGGCTGGTGCGGGGCGACCTGGTGGACCGCCGCGTGCGGTCGCTGCGCCGCGACGCCGAGTGCCCGTCGCTGTCCCCGGACGGCACCAAGGTCGCCTACAAGAAGCGCATCGGCCGCCTGGGCCCCTGGGACCTCGCCGTCCTGGACCTCGCCACCGGCACCGAGGTGCGCCTCCCCGGCACCGCGGGCGTCGACGACCAGGCCACCTGGCTGGGCGCCGACCGCCTGGCGTTCGCCGCCGTGCCGAAGGACGCGCAGCGGGCCGCCGTCCACCTGGTGGCCGCCGACGGCGCGGCGCCCGCCGAGGTCCTCGTGCCGGACGCCACCTCGCCGTCCCCGGCCTGAACCGCCGGTCACACCAGCAGCTCGCGGCGCAGGACCTTCTCCAGCTCGTGCCCCGCCGCGTCCCACGAGCGGCTCGACACGCTGGCGGAGGCGGTGCGGGCCACCGAGGCGAAGTCGGGCAGGCCGACCACGTCGGACAGCGCGCGCGCCAGGTCGTGCGGGGTCGCGGGGGCGTAGCGGACGTGGTCGTTGTCCAGCACCACGCGGTTGTGCGCGGCGTCGTTCACGACCGGCACGCAGCCCGCCGCCAGCATCTCGTGCGGCACCAGCGACACGTTCGTCATCGACAGCGTGAGACCGGCGTAGCACCGGTTGTAGATGTCGTTCAACGCGTCCGGCGAGACGAGGCCGTGGTCGACGTGGTTCGGGCCGAGCGAGCCGATCTTCTCCCCGTAGGTGTGGATCTTCACGTCGGGGTGCCGCTCCGCGAAGACCTCCAGCGCCAGCAACCCGACCTCGATCGCCCGCCGGGGCGCCAGCCGCCGCGCGTAGAACACCACGCCGTCCCGGCGGACGCCCTCGCGCAGGTGGTAGCGGTCGGCGTCGCAGCCGAAGTCGAAGAAGTCGGCGGGCATCCCCACCTCGGTCCGCAGCTTGTCCGCCAGGTAGCGGCCCGCGGTGAACCCGTGGAAGCCCATCCGGTAGGTGTTGTCGGCCAGCGCGGACAGGCCGCCGACCGGGAAGAACCACGGCTCGTAGTCCTGCACCAGGTAGAACCGCTTCCCGGCGCACGGGTCGTTGAACACCGGGTAGGCCGTCATCCACGCGGTGGCGAACACGGCGTGCGCGTCGGCCATGCCCCCGGTGACGTCGTGCACCGTGCCGCGGAACCCGGGGAACGCCGACCGGATGACCCGCTCGTGGTCCGCGGCGCGGCTGCCGTAGACGTCGTACAGGTACAGCCGGTTGGTGTGGCCGAGCGACTGGAGGTGCTCGACCAGCCGGAACATCGTCGTGTGCCCGCCGGACCCCGGCGACGGCGGCGTGCTCACCCAGTTGACCGTCAACGCCCCGTCGGCGGGCACGGGCGGCACCTCGACGGGCCGGCGCGCGGAGATGTCCGCCGCCCGCACGTCCTCCAGGCGCACCGGGAACACCTCGCTGTCCGCGCCGAACCGCCGCGCCGCGCGCACCAGGGCACGAGCACCGAGCTGACGCACGCCCCCGTCGCGCACGATGTGCGAGACCTGGTGCGCTCGTCGCTGCAACTGCCGGACGACCCTCACGCGTTGCTCCTCTTCAGCAGCCCCAGCACCTCGTGGCGCAGGGGGAAGACGACGGCGGCGTAGGCCAGCGACGCGAGCGCACCGCTCACCAGGAGCCGCCACAGGGGTGCCTCGACCAGGCGCTCCACGCCGAGCGCGACCGCGACCATCACGAGGCCGCCGAGCAGGGGGCGCGCGACCGCCGCGCCGAGCACGCCCGCGCGCAGCCCGTAGGGCCGGAACGCCACCAGGTAGGCGGGCACCACGACCACGAGCACGACCACGCTCTGCGCCACCGCCACGCCGCGGATGCCGTCGACGTGGGCGCCCAGCACGAGCAGCGGCACCAGCGCCACGAGCCAGACGAGGTGGATGACGAAGATGGCGCGCGACCGGCCCGCGCTGGCCAGGTAGTCGTAGCCCAGCTCCAGCGCCACGCGCAGCGCGCCGAGCGCCACCAGCATCGCCAGCGCCTGGGCCGCGGGCGCCCACCGCTCGCCGTAGACGACCCGCACCAGCGGGTCGGCCAGCACGGCCAGCAGCACGCACGCGGGCACGGTGGCCAGCGCGAGCAGCCGCAGGGCGCGCGCGAACGTCCGCGCGAACAACGCCGGGTCGTCCCTGACCTGCGAGAACGCCGCCAGGGACACGCTGCGCACCGGCTGCGAGAACGCCGCGACCGGCCAGTTCGCCAGGTTGAACGCGAGCAGGTAGTAGCCGAGCTGCACGGTGCCGAGCACGCTGCCGACCACGATCTGGTCGACGTTGAGCACGCCGAACACCAGCAGGCTCGCCCCGGCCAGCGGCAGGCCGAACGACAGCAGCTCCCGCGCCTGCCGCGGGTCGAACCCGGGCCGGTACCAGCGCTCGGTGTAGGCGAACATGACGCCGGTCGACACCAGGTTGGTGGCGATCCGCGCCCAGGCGAGGCTCCACGCGCCGAACCCGAGCAGGGCGAGCACCACCGTCACGGAGGTGCCCACGACGAACGCCGACGTGTCGGCGACGAACTTGTGGTTCTGCCGGAACTCGCGCTGGAGCAGCGCGCCGGGCACCGCCGACACACCCGCCACCACCAGCGACAACGACATGAGCTGGATCACGCCGGTGGCCTGCGGGGTGCCCATGGCGCCCGCGAACCACGGCGCGCCGAGCACGCACAGCAGGCACAGCAGCGCGCCGGAGGCGATGGACAGCGTGGTCACCGTGGGCGCCAGCTCCTCGACCGGCCGCTCGGTGCGCACCAGCGCGACGCTGACGCCCATCTCGCTGATGCTCATCACGATGTTCATCACCACGAGCGCGACGGCGAACACGCCGAACTGCTCGGGCGCCACCAGCCGGGCGACGAGGACGCCGACGCCCACCTGGCCCAACCGCTGCACCAGGCTGTTGACCGCGCTCCAGCGGATCGCCGAGGTGACCTTCCGCTCCAGGCCGGCGGTCACTGCCCGCGCCACTTCCAGACCTGCTTGGACACCAGGCCCCGTCCCCGCTTGACCAGGTGGCTGCCGACGAACAGCTGCGTGCGGCTGCACACCTTCGGCCCGAGGGCCCGCCTGCGCCGCAACGCCCGGTACTCGCCCAGCCGCGGGGTGTCGGGGTAGACGCGCCGGGCGAACTCGACCAGCTCGTCCACCGGGATGTCCGCCAACCGGTCGCGGTCGTAGGCGCGGACGGCCCGCCACAGGGCGTCCTTGGCGATGGACCGGTCCGCCAGCGACCTCAGCCGCGGGGGCAGGTCCGGGTGCTCGCGGAAGAACAGGTCGAACACGGCCCGCCGCTGCTCCAGGTCGGCGAACAGCGAGGAGAACTGCGTGCGCATCATCGACTGCTGGTGCACCCGGTAGTAGGCGGCGGGCGCGCCCCGCACGTAGCCGATGTCGGAGACGGCCGCGATGCGCATCCACATCTCCAGGTCACCGGCGTGCGGCAGGTCGGACCGGTAGCCGCCGACGCGCTGCTGCACGGACGTGCGCACGACCGCCTCGGGCGAGGACAGCACGTTCTGGCCGGTCCGGCAGCGCGCCTCGATCCAGTCCACACCGGACCACACGGTCGTGCCCGCCGGCGGCGAGACCACCGACGGCAGGTCGTCGTGGTCGCTGTAGTAGACGACCCGGCCGTACACCATGCCGACGGCCGGGTTGGCCTCGAACACCGCCGCCGCGCGGGCGAGCGCGCCGGGGGCCAGCAGGTCGTCCGCGGACAGCAGCACGGTGTAGTCGGCCTTGGCCCACTCCAGCAGGCCCTCGTTGTAGGTGGCGATGTGCCCCTTGTTGACCTCGTGCCTGCGGCCCTCGACCCGCGGGTCCCGCGTCAGCTCCGCCACCACCTCGGGCGTGTCGTCGCTCGACGTGTCGTCGATGATCAGCACCCGGACGTCGACACCGGGTTGGTCGAGGACGCTCCGGACGCAGGCCCGGAGGAACCTCGCGTAGTTGTAGCAGGGGACGACGACGTCGACCGTCGGTCGTGTCGAGGGATCAGTCACGACCTACACATCGTGATCGGTCGCGGATCGTTAACGCCCGACCCCGATTCCCGATGTACGGGACATACGGGAAGGGGTTCTCGATGGACCACGTCGTTCTGACGCGCTTCAACCTGCCGTCCGTGGGCGCCGAGAGCGTCGTGCGGGCGCAGGAGGGCTGGCTGACCAAGCGCGTCGGGCTGTTCGAGCGGTACTGCCTGCCCTCGGTGGCGGCGCAGACGTGCCCGGACTTCCGGTGGCTCATCTACTTCGACCCGGAGAGCCCCGGGTGGCTCAAGGACCGGATCGCCGCGCACGGCGACGCCTACACCCCGGTGTTCCGCACGCAGGTCAGCCGCGAGGAGCTGCTGGAGGACGTGGCCAAGCTGTTCCCGACCAGGGGCGACGAGCTGATCACCACGAACCTCGACAACGACGACGGCCTGGCCGCGGACTTCGTGGCGCGGCTCCGGGCGGTGCCGAGCACCGGCCGCCGCACCGCGCTCTACCTGGCGAACGGCCTGGTCAAGAGCCCGGGCGGGCTGTTCTCGCACCACGACCCGGACAACGCGTTCGCCTCGGTGCGGGAGAGCTGGGCCGACCCGGTGACCTGCTGGGCGGACTGGCACAACCGGCTGCACCGGCACGCCGAGGTGGTGTCGCTGGGCGGTGCGCCCGGCTGGCTCCAGGTCGTGCACGGCGGCAACGTGAGCAACCGGACGCGAGGAAGGCTCGTGTCCCCGGCGCCGCACCGGGCGCTGTTCGGCGCGGCGCTCGACGACGTTCCGGAACCCGCCGGTCGGGTGGTGGCGCGTGACCGGTTCGTGGGACATCCCTTGCGGGTGGCGCGCGACGGGGCCAGATTCGTGGCCAAGACGGCCGCGCAGCGGCTCCTCGGCCCCGGCGGTTTCGAGAAGGCCAAGCAGGTGCTGGCCGCGCGCGGCCGGACCCGGACCCCGAGTTGAAGAGGACCGTGACGATCATGGCCAGACCCCGTGCCGCCCTGGCGGTCCTCCTGCTGCTCGCCGCCGGGTGCACCGCGCGGGCCCAGGTCCCGCCCGACCCGACCGCGCCCCCGCCCGTCGTCGTCCCCTCCGTCGACTACTACAAGCAGTGGGCCAACGGCCCCAACCCCACCGCCGACCCGAACGTCTTCCCGATCAACGTCTGGATGCAGGACCCCTCCGGCGTGGAGAACGACGAGAAGCTCGGCCGCGCCTACCCGCGGATCGGCGTCGACTTCGGCATCGGGCTGTGGGAGGACGAGTGGTGGTGGCTGCGCCAGGAGGGCCTCTACGAGACCGACTGGCGGGTCTACGTGGACCCGACGCGGGCGGACGCCGTGCTCGCCGACACCGCGCACGCGCGCAACTACGTCGGCTACCTGGTGTCCGACGAACCGGACATGAACAAGGTCTACGGCGACGTGTTCAACCCGGACATGCAGCCCTCGGCGATCCTCAAGGCCGCCGACGCCGTGCGCGCGAAGGACCCGACGCGGCCCACGTACATCAACTTCAGCCCGTGGATGGGCACGCCCACCGGTGAGATCGGCTACGGCTACGTCGAGGAGTCGTACGAGGCCGACATGCGCAAGTACTGCTCGGCCGCCGACATCGCCTCGGCCGACTACTACGCGTGGACGCACCCGGACCGCAACCACACCGTCGGCGCGTACGCCTACGGCGAGGTCATCGACACCATGCGCAAGTGGTGCGGGCCGGACAAGCCGCTGTACGGGTTCGTCGAGACCGGCCACCCGCACACGCACGGCGAGATCATCGACGCCGATCAGATGGAGTCGGCGGTCTGGAACACCGTCCTGCACGGCGCGACCGGCCTCAACTACTTCGCGCACAGCTTCTACACCGAGGGCAAGGGCGAGTACTCCAGCATCCTGACCCGGCCCGAGATCACCGCCCGCGCGGCGGCCGTCAACGCCCGGCTCAAGTCGCTCGCGCCGGTGCTCAACGCGCCCAACCTGCCCGGCGTCACGGCCAGGAGCGACAACGGCATCCCGGTGGCGGTCCTGCACAAGCAGGTCGGTGACCAGCGGTGGGTGCTGGCGCAGACCGACGGGAACAAGGACAACCCGAAGAGCCGCGCGGCGAAGGTGCAGTTGATCGTGCCGGTGGCCTCCGGCACGGCGACCGTGGAGGGCGAGGACCGGACCGTGCCCATCGTGGACGGGCGGATCGTCGACGACTTCGGACCGTACTCGGTCCACGTGTACCGGTTCTGACCGGCTAACGGCTCAACCGCGCGCAGCGATCAGGGCAGTGTCGGGGCCCGTCGACGCTCGGAGGCCGGCAGTGC
>NZ_JBPKJK010000242.1:0-9770 GCF_051756985.1 Saccharothrix sabaoui | reverse complement strand
GGAACCGGCCGTTCACGGGCGTCTGTGCCGATGGTGTGCCGACGAGATCCCGTCGAACTTGATCAAGAAGGCCGATCGGTCCTCGCCGGCGGTGAACTCGCTCACGTCACCCTTCGTCCGCCCTGCGAGTGGCCGTGCCCGTTGTTCGCCGGAAGCCGGTCGTACTGCCGGCGGTTGCGGCACAGAGCGGTTGAGGAATGGGCCATTGTCGGAAGTGTCGCGGGCGCGGTTGTCGCGGTTGTCGCGGTGACAGCACTGCACGATTCACCCACCTTTTCCCAGGCGACCCCCGACTTACCCGAGCCCGGTCGACCGGGCTCGGGTAAGGAGCACTCCGCTCCTGTCGGGTCCCGCGGGCGGGTTGTCGGCGGGTGACCGTGCGGGCGCCCGGGGTGGTTCAGCCGCTGATGACCCCGATGGCGATGCCGAGCATCGCGGTGTTGTAGATGAACGAGAGCACGCCGTGCGCGAGGACCCGCAGCCGCATCCCGGAGGTGCGCGACTCGACGTCGGAGACCGCGAACGTGGTGCCGACGGTGAACGAGAAGTACGCGAAGTCGATGAACGTCGGGTGCTCGGTGCCGGGGAACACCAACAGCTTCTCGGGCAGGGCGCTGTAATAGGCCTGCGCGTAGCGGTCGGCGTAGCCGAAGTGCAGGATCGCCCACGCCAGCAGCACGGCGGGCACGCCGACGACCTTGCCGAGCAACCCCGCTTGGGTGCCTTCCTCGACGAGCACGATGGTCAGGCCGGACGTGATCCCGATGAGGCTGGTGAACAGGGTGAACAGGGTGCCGCTGCGGCGGCCCAGCGCGTTCTTGACCCACGCGCCCTGGTCGTCGCCCGCCCGCTTGCCGCGGCTGAGGCGGATTACGCGGATCGCGAGGTAGACGACGGCGATGAGGTCCCACAACGCGATCCACCTGATGTCCTCCACCTCCGCGAAGAAGATGGGGACGCCGAGCAGGACGAGCACGCCCTCGATGATCCGGGACAGCACGATAGACGGTCTGGAGCGCATGACTTTCCTTCGTCGGAACGGCAGGGGGGTCGTCGCCCACCTCGTCCGGACGACGACGGCCATTCCGCGGGAGCGACGCCGAGAAAGGCTATAGGCCGCTTGTGGCCCGAGCTCGTGCGCACCCTGAAAAAGGTCTGTCGATGAGTTTGGCGGTCCCCGCGAAAGCGGGAAGTCGCGAGCCGCGGCGGCGCGCAGGGTCAGGCGGCGGGCCAGGCGGCGGGTCGGGCGGCGGGCCGGGCGGCGGGTCGGGCGGCGGGCCGGGCGGCGGGTCGCCTTCAGGCGCGCGGTAGGCGCGGGTGCTGTCCACGTGCCGGGCGCGGTCCGTTCACCCGCCGCGGTCGCGGTTCACCGTCCTGCGGGCACGGCGAGGACCGGGCGGGCGCGGAAACCCGCGCCCGGCCCGGTCAGCCCTGCTTCAGGGACCGAAGCCCTCGGTGCCTTCGGACCACGTGGTGGTTCCTCCGGTCAGCGACGTGCTCCGCCGGTGGACCGGAACGCACCCTGCACATCGCGGTGCGGGCCGTTCACGGGGCGGTCCTGGCGTGCGGGAGCGGGCTTGTCCGCGCTCCGGGCCGACAGGCCCAGCATGGACAGCAGCTCACGGCAGTCGCTCACGTCGAGCGAGTGGTCCGCCACGGTGCGGGCCGCCTGGAACTGCTGGGCGGCCTCGGCCACGTCGGTGGCGGCGCGTGCTTCCGCGAAGCCGACGGTGGTGCCGCCCGCTCGCATCGGACGTCCGGTGATCGTCATGCCTGCCCCAGTTCTGCGCTCGCGCGCGTTCCGAAGGTCGAGCTCGGGGTGAGTGGTGGGGCGAGCTGGTGATCCGGCAGCAAGCCGGTGCTCCCGTCCCCGGCCGGAGAACTCCTGGGCCGGACTGGGTCGGGGAACCGCGACGGCTGGGTGCCTGCACCTGGTAACCCGACTCGGGCGAATGTACCGCAGTCGACGCGTGCCGGACCCGTTCGACGCAGTACGGTTTCCAGATGACGGAAGAATCCGGCGGTCCCGCCCTGGGCCCCACCATGACCGAGTGGCTCAGCGCGCGCCGGGAGACCGAGCGGCACCTGACCCTCGGGGGGACGCCGCCGATCGACGTCGAGTGGGTGCAGAAGCTCGCTGACCTGCTGGCCACCGAGCGGTCGTGGCAGGAGCAGTACACGGATTTGATCGCGCTCGGCAGCAGTGGCGGGCGGTTCCCGCCCTCCAACCGCTGACGGGGATGCCGCTGACGGAGCGCTGGTGACGGGACGCTGGTGACAGGACGCTGCTGACGGGGCGCTGCTGACGGCCGTGCGCGTCGTCGGGCGGGGCCGGCGCGCACTACCCCGCCACCTCCCACCGCGCTCCGTAGGCGAGGCCCGGCGTGAGGTGGCGGAAACTCAGGTGGATCTCCCCCGCCTGGTCGACGGGGTGGCCGTGCCCGGCCCGGTCCGCGACGTCGCCGGGGTGCACGCCGTGCAGCGCCCACACGCGCGGCGGCTCGGGTGTCCTGCCGAAGCGGCCCCTCAGGTCCAGCAGGTCGCACGGGTGCCGCGGCACGTAGGCGAGGTGCGACCACTCCGCGTGCGCGGCGAGCGGGCGGAAGCGGATCGCGAAGTCGTGGCCCTGGCCGGCGGCCACCGGGGTCGGCAGGGCGAGGGTCAGGGGTGAGTGGTCGACCAGGGTGCCGCCGTAGAGCACCCCGACGTCCAGGCCGGTCCGGTCCAGCGGGAGCGGTGGCGTCAGGACCAGTTCGCGCAGGCCGTTCCGGTCGGCGACGACGCGGTGCCGCTCGATCACCTCGGGACGGGGCCTGTCCAGGGTCAGCACGGTGTGCAGCTCGGCGGTGCGCCAGCCCCGCGCCGACCCGCCCGACCGGTCATCCGGCCGGTCGCGGGGCACGACGACGGCCAGTTCGGCCAGGTGGTTGATGGCCTCGTCGACCCGGCGGCGGACGGTGCGCGGGTCGCGGTCCATCCTGACCGACGCCCAGCGCACCCGCTCCTGGTAGAGCGGGAGCCGCGCCTCGGCGTCGAGGCCGATGGCGAACGCCGCGCGCGTGGCCAGGCGCAGGTCGTCCGGCAGGTGCCCGGCCAGCTCGGTGAGCCGGGCGGCGACCTTGTGGCGGATGGTGCCGGGCTCGTCGCCCTCGGTCACCCCGCAGGTCGCGCGCAGGGTGGGGCCGACCCGGTCCCCGATGCTCCCGGTCAGCACGCCACGCCCCTTGCGCAGGGACTTCAACTCGCGGACCAGGTCCTGATACGCGTTCACCGGCTCGCCCCCGATCGATCTCCGCGGTGTTCTCCCGCACAGGGTGCGGCGGGCCAGTGGACCGGAAGTGGACACATCGTGGATGGCCTACAGCCGGTGCGGGCGCCGCGGCGTCGAGGTCACCGACACCGCCAGGGCGGCGCCCAGGCGGATGCCGTCCTGGCGGAGGAACACGCGGGACGTGCCGATGCGGTCGAGCGTGCCGTGGTCGGCGGCGCCGAGGCCGAAGGCGACCACGGTCGGGCGCGCCGGCCAGGCGGGGTCCTCCAGCGCGGCGAAGGCGGCCGGCCAGGTCGTCGGGTCGGTCGGCCGCCCGTCCGAGGCGAAGAAGACGACCGGGCGGTGGACCCGGAGGCGCTGCGCCCCGAGGGCGTGGACGTCGTGGGCGATGGTGTCGCGCAGGAGCGTGAACGCGGGGCCGAAGTTGGTGCCCGCGGCCGGCCCCGACGTGCCGACCTCGGTGAGCTCCGCCGCGGGCCGCAGCGGTTGCAGCACGGTGGGCGTCGCCGCGAAACCGACCACGCAGACCCGGACGCGCCCGGCGGCCGACGGGTCGGCGTGGATGGCGCCGCGGAACTCGCGGAGGCCGGCGTTCACCTCGTCGAGGTGGTCGGTCATCGAGGGCGACACGTCGCAGATCACGTAGCAGGGCACCACGTCGTGGCCCATTCGGTTCCTCCTCGGCACACCTTTTGCGGACAGGGCGCAGCGTGGCCGGTGCTTGTCTACCGAAGGTGGACCGGAGGCTGATTCGGACACACGGACGGCCGCTTGTGCGACATCTGCCGTAGACATCAAGCTCGCGGACCGGGAGGCGGCGTGGAATTTCGAGTACTGGGTCCACTGGAGGCGTGGCACGAGGGCGCCCCGGTGCCGCTGGGTGACCAGCAGCAGCGGTTCGTCCTCGTCGTGCTGCTGCTGCACGCGAACAGACCGGTGTCGACCGAGCGGTTGACCGAGATCGTGTGGGGCAAGCCGGACCGCCGCGTCCTGGTGCGCGGCTACATCAACAAGCTGCGCAACGCGTTCCGGGACGCGGACGACGTGGCGATCGAGACGACCGCGACCGGCTACCTGCTGCGGGTGGGCGAGGACCGGGTCGACAGCACCCGGTTCGCGCGGCTGCGCGCGGAGGCCGAGGGCGTGCGGGGGGAGGACCCGCGCCGGGCGATCGGGCTGCTGCGCGACGCGGTGGGCCTGTGGCGGGGGCGGTTCCTGGAGGACATCGACGTCGACCGGGTGGGCGGTTCCGACGTGGCCTTCCCGGAGGAGGTCCGCGTCGACGCGGTCGGCGACCTGGCCGAGCTGGAGCTGGACGCGGGCGACCACCGGTCGGCGCGGGACCGGCTGCGCCCCGTGGTGCGCGCCGACCCCGGCGGGCAGCGGCACGCGGAGCTGCTGATGCGCGCGTTGATCGCGGGCGGTGACCGGGTGGGCGCGATCCGCGTGTTCCACCAGACGCGGGAGGCGCTGGCCGGGGACGGCCTGGAGCCGGGCACGCTGCTGCGCAACCTCGCGGCGCGGGCGGAGCGCGGGGAGCCGGCGAGTTCGCTGCCGTCGCGGCCCGGCGGGTTCACCGGCCGCGGGGAGGAGCTGGCGGTGATCGCCCGGGCGGCCTCGGCACCCGGTGAGCGCCGGGCGGTGTGGGTCAGCGGCGCGCCGGGTGCGGGCAAGACCGGGCTGGCCGTGGAGGCGGCGCACCGGTTGCGGGACCGGTTCCCGGACGGGCAGCTGCTGGTGCGGCTCAACGGGTTCACGCCGAACGTGCCGCGGGTGACCGTGTCCGAGGCGCTCAGCCGGCTCCTGGTCGAGCTGGGGGTGCCGCCCGAGCAGATCCCGACGTCGGTGAACCGGAAGTTCACGCTGTACCAGACGGAGCTGTACGGCACGCGCACGCTGGTGGTGCTGGACAACGCGTACTCGCCGGAGGAGGTCCGGCCGCTGCTGCCGGAGGCGCCGGGCTGCCTGGCGATCGTGACCAGCAGGCGCGTCGGGGAGCCGGACACCGGCGAGCAGGTCCGGCTCTCCCCGTTGCCGCCGGAGGACGCCCTGGAGCTGTTCCGCGCGCTGGTCGGCGCGCCGAGGCTGCGCGGCCGGTCGGCGGAGGTGGGCGCGGTGGTCAAGCGGTGCGGGTACCTGCCGATGCCGATCCGGTTGGCCGCCGCGCTGTTCCGCCGGCACGACCGGTGGCCGCTGGAGCACCTGCTGCGGCTGCTGGAGGAGAGCGGGCCGTGGCACGCCGACACGCACGACGAGACGGGCGCGGCGGCGGTGCGCGTGTCCTACCGGGAACTCGGTCCGCCGCAGCGGGAGCTGTTCCGGCTGTTCGGCCACCTGCCGGGGCCGGACCTCGACGTGACCGGCGCGGCGGCGCTCGCGGCACGGGACGTCGCCTCGGTCCGCGCGCTGCTCGACGACCTGCACGAGGTGTGCCTGCTGGAGGAGACCTCGCCGGAGCGGTACCGGATGCTCGACCCGCTCAAGGAGTTCGCCGCGGCGGAACCGCCGCCGACCACGCCGACCGAGCGCGCGGACGCCCTGCTGCGGCTGCTGGACTTCTACCTGGTGGGCCTGGCGGAGGCGGTGGGGACCGCCTACCCGTTCGACCGCGCGCAGCTGCCCTCGGTGCACCGCACCAGCCCGGTGGTCCCCGCGTTCGCGGACGGCGCCGGGGCGGCCGGGTGGATCGCCGCCGAGCGGGACAACCTGGTGGCCGCCGTCCACTGCGCCGCCGGGTTCGGCCTGCCGGGGCACGCCTGGCGGCTGGCGGTGCTGATCTGGCGCCACTTCAACACCACGAGCCGGTTCGAGGACTGGGTCGGGACCATGGAGCTGGCCCGCGGGATCGTGTGCGCCGAGCCGGGCGACGACTACGGCCGGGCGCACGTGCTGCTCCGGCTGGCCACCGCCTACGACCGGCTCGGGCGGCTGGAGGAGGCGCTGGAGCTGGCCACCCGGGCGCTCGCGGCGTGGCGGCGGGTCGGCGACGTGGCCGGCGAGGCGGCCACGCTGTGCGCGATCGCCATCCCCCTGATGGAGCTGGGCCGGCACGACGAGGCGATCGGGCACTTCGGGGCCGCGCTGGCGGAGTACGAGCGGTGCGGGGACCTGCGCGGCCAGGGGCACGCGCTGAGCATGCTCGGCTACCTCAACGAGGAGCGCGGCGACCTGGAGGTCGCGCTGCGGCAGCACCGGGCCGCGGTGCCGATGCTGCGCGAGGTCGGTCACGTGCAGGGGCTGGCGCACGCGCTGAACAACCTGGGTTCGGTGCAGCAGCGCCTCGGGTTCCCGGACGAGGCGCTGGCCGCCCACGTGGAGGCGTACGAGCTGGCCCGCGGGCTGGGGGACGACTGCCTGGCGGCGTACGCGCTGAACTACGCCGGCAACGTGCACCGCTCGGCGGGCCGGCTGGCCGAGGCCGCGCGCCACCAGGAGCGGGCCAGGGTGGTGGCGGCCGGGGTGTCCGACGCCGACCTGCGCACGCAGCTCTACCGCGACCGCGCCACGACCGCCCTGGCCCGCGGTGACCGGGCGGAGGCGCTGCTCTCCTACCGGGCGGCGCTGGACCTGGCGACCGGCACGGGCAACCGCGCCCACCGGGCGCACGCCGAACTCGGCGTCGCGCAGGCCCTGCACGTGATGGGGAGGCACACCGACGCCGCCGCGCACTGGGACGCGGCCGAGACCGGGTTCGCCGAACTCCGCCGGCCCGAGGCGGACGGGGTCCGGGCGGAACACGCGGCCCTGACCTGCGGCTGCCGGTAGGACGGGCGCCGTCGGGGCAGGTGCCTTCAGGGCAGGTGCCGTCGGGGCGGGCGCCGTCAGGACGGCTGCCGTCGGGGCGGGCGCCCACCGGACGCCCGCGCGCCGTCAGTACCGCTGCTGGAGCACGCGCCGCAGCTCGGGGTAGACCTCCCGGACCGCGCCGTGGTTGTGCCACCGACCGAGGGTCCTGGCCAGTTCCCGCAGGTCCGCGCGCACGGTCGCCGAGTCGACGTGCGCGGCGTCGTCGAGCGTCCCGACCAGCGTCACGCAGCTCTGGTCGATCTCGCCCGACAGCGCGTGCGCGAGGGACCGGCGGGCGCCGAACCGGGCCCGGGAGCGGCGGGAGTGGGCGGGCAGCCCGACCAGCTCCCGGTCCAGGACGGCCGCCGACTCCTCCGGTCGCCCGACGTCGCACAGCGACCACCCCCGGGCCAGCTCCACCGGGTCGGGCGCGGTCGTGCCGAGCAGGGGGTACGCCCGGGTGTCCGGGGTGGACCGGTCGAGCAGGTCGACGGCGCGGTCCAGCGCGCGCTGGAAGGAGTCGCGGTCGCCCGCCAGGGCGTGCCCCTGCGCCTCGCGGCGGGCGGCCAGGGCGAGGGTGCGCGGGCTCGCGCCGCCGACCAGCTGGGCCTGCCGGGCCAGGTCGACGGTGTCGGCCGCGTCCTGCCGGTAGAGCGCGAGGCCGGCCTCCCGGACGAACGCGTAGCTCGCGATCTCCCGGTCCCCGCCCGCCCGCGCCAGCTCCGCGGCGTGCCGGGTCCACTCCAGCGCGCGCTGCTCGTCACCGGCCTCCTGGCTCATCCACCCCGTGTACTCGGCGATCCGCGCGGCGAGCAGCAGCAGCCGACCCCGGACCGGCTCGGGGTTCTCCTGCGCCAGCGCGTGCACCGTGCGCACCTGGGCGACCAGGGGTTCGAGGACCACCACCGGGCTCGTCTGCGTGCCGAGGGCGCGCAGGTGCTCGAACGAGGTCCGCATCCCGGCCACCACGCGCTCGTCCGCGACCGGCCGCGGTCCGCCCGCGAGCGCCATGCCGAGCACCGTGCCCGTGCCCGCGAACAGCACCTGGCGGCGGTCGAGCGCGAGACCCGCCTCGACGACGCGCTCCCGCGCCTCGCGGGCCGCCTCGATGAGCCTGCCGCCGGTGTCCAGCGCGCCGTCGCAGAGCCGGGCCACGGTCTCGTGCGGTGGCTTCAGGTCGTTCTCTATCTTGCTGAGGTAGCCCTTGCTGTAGTGCACGCGCTTGGCGAGCTGCCCGATCGACAGCCCCGCCGCGATACGACAGCCGCGCAATAACTCACCAAATGATCCGGTCACCCGAGCCTCCTGTTCCGGCTGGTGCGAGTACACCACCACTCCTGTTCGACCGCAATCGCCCGGCCGCTCGCGGAAAGGACCGCGAACGGCCGGGCGCGCATTCCGGGAACGGTCACCCGTGCCACGGGTTGCCGTCGGGGCCGACCGTGACCGTGGTGGGCGGCGGGCACTCCTCGAACGAGGCGGCGGAGCCGCTGCCGGGCGCGAACACCGCGACGACGACGCACAACGCGGCCAGCGACAAACCGACCTTGGCCGCGAGAACGGACGTGATCCTGGACATGGCGAATCCTCCACGAGAATTGTGCTGCGTGATTCGGGCGTTTATCCGACCATTTCGCCCTCACCACTGAGGATTCATCAGCGGCTGTCCTCGGACCAGGTGTTGACCGTTTCCCGGGCACGCGGGCAACGGGCCGCGGCGGCGCATCCACTCCTCGTCCACCTCTGGTCGACACCCATCCCGGACGCTGCGCCGCACGCGGGCAGCCGGTCACCGGGCCGGCGCGGACAGGGAGGTTCGGTTGTGAGCGAGTACGACGTCGCCGTGTCGTTCGACGAGGGGCAGCGCTCGGCTGTCGAGGGGGTGGTCGAGGCGTTCGAGCAGCGCGGGCTGACCGTGCTGCACGGGGCCGAGCAGACCCACGAGTGGTGGGCGCACAAGGAGGGCGGCGACCTCCCGGACGTGCGGGTGCGGTTCTTCGTCCCGTTCGTGTCGGCGGTGGACGAGTTCACCACCGCCCTGCTGCGCGCCGTGAAGGCCGGGGACGAGCACGTGCTGCCGGTGCTGCTGGGCGAGGTGGCCGTGCCGCAGGGGCTGCTGCACCCGCACGTGAGCTACGTGCGCGGCTCCGCGCACCGGCCGGACCAGCTCACCGAGGCCCTGGCCGCCCGGATCGAGGCGGCGGAGTCCGCCGGGTGGGACCGGGCGCCGGTCGCCGAGGTCGTGACCAGGGCGAAGGGGTTCGTCCCGGCGGAGGAGCCGGCGGAACCCGCCGTGCCCGCCTCCTTCAGCCGCTACGCCGAGCAGGACGCGACCCTGCGCTACCTGGGCGAGCAGTTCGCCGCGGCGCTGCCGGGGCTGGGCCGGCGCGGGTTCGTCGGCACCGCGCACGTCGGCGACGCGCGCATCGCCGTGCGGGTCGAGCGGGCGGGCGACACCGTGTACGCGCTCGACGTCCAGCGCGGCGGCATCGGCGGCGACGAGACGGTGAACTTCGTGGTCGGCGGGTCCGGGCCGGGCAGCGCCCTCACCAACGGCTGGGCGCGACCGGTCTACGACACCGGCGCGCGCGGGGTCGTGCTCGAACTGCACGACTTCTCGGTGCTCGGCGGCGGCGAACCGCGTTCCTACCGCCGCGAGGAGCTGTTCGAGGCGCTGTGGCGGCGGATCGACGCGCTGCTCACCTCGACCGTC
>NZ_JBPKJK010000241.1:0-9909 GCF_051756985.1 Saccharothrix sabaoui | reverse complement strand
CACCGAAGCGCCGGGCCACCGGGAAGGCGTGGAACGACCCCGTCCGGGGTACGGCAGGGGGGTGACCGAACGAGAACCGCTGGACCTGGGCACCACCGAGCTGTCCGCCGAGGAGGAGGCCCGCCTCCGGCGCGAGCACGACCTGGACCGCCCCGAGGTCTTCGACCGGCGCAACGGCGTCGACGAGCGGACGCGGACGCGCGCCAACCTGCTGCCGGAGGAGCTGGAGACCGGCAGCGCCGACCCCGAGGCGCAGGCACGCGAGGTGCTGCGCGACTCGGACCTGCGCACCGAGGTCCCGGAGTCCGCGCCGGACACGATGGCCGAGCGGCGCGAATCCGGGGCCTGAGCCCCACCGGGAACGGCCCGGTGGCACCTGCGGCCTGCTCCGCTCCCGTGTCCTCGCCCGCTCGAACCCGGGAGCGGGCGATTAGACTGCGGGGGTGGGAGTACCGGCTTGCGCGCGGGACGGTGGCCTCGTGGCCGCCGCGTCTCCCGCGACCATGCGGATCGGCGAACTGGCCCGGTTGACCGGGGTCAGCGCCCGGTCGCTGCGGTACTACGAGCAGCAGGGCCTGCTGCACAGCACACGTTCGAGTGGTGGTCAGCGGTACTACACCGCGGCGGAGATCGCGCGGGTCGAGGTGATCCGGCGGCTGTTCGACGCGGGGCTGGGGAGCAGGGTGATCGCCCGGCTGCTGCCCTGCGTGGACAGCGACGACTCCGGCATCGCCGAAGACGCCTTCGGCACGATGGTCGGGGAACGCGACCGCCTGACCGCCGACATCACCCGGCTCGCCGAGGCACGGGACGCCCTCGATGCGCTGATCGAGGTGAACACCCGGTACCGGCTCGGCGCGGACCGGGGTGGTCCCGGTCGCGCCGAGGAGGACGCCGAGGAGGGTCTTCACCGCGCGTCGTGAGGGCACCGCGTCGTGAGGTCAGAGCCTCATGTCGATGACGAGCTTGCCCGCCGCGTGGCGGGACTCGACGAGGGCCAGCGCCTCCCCCGCCCGCGCGAGCGGGTAGGTCGCCGTGACGTTCGGGTCGAGCCGCCCGGCGACCATCAGCGCGGCGACGCGCTCCAGGCCGCCGCGGTCGAGGCGGCGGCGGACGGGCACGCCGCCGAGTTCGGTCACCGACACGTCCCCGACCGAGACGAGCGCGTCCGGCTTCGCCGCCAGCGGGGCGACGGCGCGCAACGAGTCACCCCCGACCGTGTCGACCACGGCGTCGAAGCCGTCCGGGGCCAGCTCCCGCAGCCGGGCCACGACGTCGCCGGCGGTGTAGTCGACGAAAGCGGCCCCGGTGGCCGTCGCGCTGTCCCGCTTGGCCGCGCTGCCCGTGCCGGTCACGACCAGGCCGCGGTCCCGCGCGATCTGGGCGACGGCCAGGCCGACGCCGCCGCCGATCCCGTTCACCAGCAGCGACGCCCCGGCGGGCAGGTCGAGCTGGTCGAGGACGTCGAGCGCGGTGGTGCCGGCGACGGGGATGGTCGCCGCCCAGGTCTCCGGCAGCGCGTCGGGGATGCGGGCCGTGGACCCGGCGAGCAGCAGGGTCGTCCCCGCGTACGTGCCGGCACCGGTCAGGGCGAACCCGGTGACCCGGTCGCCGACGGCCAGGCCGGACACCTCGTCACCCACTGCCAGGACCGTGCCGGCGGCCTCGATGCCGAGGACCTGCGGGAAGGGGAGGTGGCCGTTCATCTCGCGGAGGTGGCCGGAACGGAGGTGGTGGTCGATCGGGTTGACCCCCGCGGCCGCGACGCGGACGAGGACCTCGGCGGGACCGGGCGACGGGTCGGGCCGGTCGAAGAACTCCTGTACGTCGGCGGGACCGAAGGTCCGGTACCCCAGGGCTGTGCTCATCACGGCTTCCTCTCTCGACGTCCTCGTTCGGCGATCGGCGATCGGCGTTCGGTGATCGGCGATCGGCCCGAGGACGTCACGAAGCTAAGCCGTGACACCGGTGTCAGGTTCCAGTCCGTGTGACGCGGGGAACACCCGGAGCTTTCCACCGGGGGCCTGCCCCTCCATCCTCCGATCGGAGGATGGAGGGGGTCTACCGCGTCCGCGGTGATCCCCGCCCGCGTGGTCGATCCGGCGCGTCCCCGCGGGCGGCAGGCTCCTCCGCATGGCGATCATCGAGGTACACGACCTCGTCAAGCGCTACGGCGACCACACCGCGGTGGACGGGGTCGGCTTCGCCGTCGAGCAGGGCGAGATCTTCGGCATCCTGGGTCCCAACGGGGCCGGCAAGACCACGACCGTCGAGTGCGTCGAGGGGTTGCGCACCCCGGACGGCGGGACGATCCGCGTCTGCGGCCTCGACCCGCGACGCGACACCGGCGAGCTGCGGCAACTGCTCGGCGCACAGCTCCAGGCGAGCGAACTGCCCGACAAGCTCAAGGTCCGCGAGGCGCTGGAGCTCTACAGCTCCTTCTACCGCCGGCCGGCCGACTGGCGGGAGCTGGTCGAGGTCCTGCGCCTGACCGACAAGCTCGACGCGCAGTTCCGGCGGCTGTCCGGCGGGCAGAAGCAGCGGCTGTCGATCGCGCTCGCCCTGATCGGCGGCCCGCGGGTGGCGGTGCTCGACGAGCTGACCACCGGCCTGGACCCGCAGGCCCGCCGCGACGCGTGGGACCTCATCGCGGGCGTCCGCGACCGCGGCGTGACGATCCTGCTCGTCACGCACTTCATGGAGGAGGCGGAACGGCTCTGCGACCGGCTGGCCGTGATCGACTCCGGTCGGGTCGTCGCCCTCGACTCCCCGGCCGGGCTGGTCTCGCGGATCGGTGACCGGCAGCGCCTCCGCTTCCGGCCGTCCGCGCCGCTGGACCACGCCGTGCTGACGGCGCTGCCCGAGGTCGCCTCCGTCGAGCAGGCCGGCGACCGGCTGATCGTGACCGGCACGGGCGACCTGCTGCTCGCGGTGACCGCCGTGCTCGCCCGCCACCGGATCACCGCGGCCGAGCTGCGGGTCGAGCAGACCTCGCTGGACGACGCGTTCGTCGCGCTGACCGGCCGCCCCGCCACCCCCTGAGGAGACCACCGTGCCCGCCCTGTCCCGACTCACCGCCACCGAGACCAAGCTGTTCTTCCGCGAGCCGGTGCTCGTGTTCTTCACGCTCGCCTTCCCGCCGCTCCTGCTGGTGGTCTTCGGCGCCATCCCCGCGATGCGCGAACCCTCCGACGACGCGGTCGGCCTGCGGGCGATCGACCTGTACGTGCCGATCACCGTCGCGCTGGGCCTGGCCCTGTTCGCGCTCAACTCCCTGCCCCAGCTGTTCGCCACCTACCGGGAGAAGGGCGTGCTGCGGCGGATGCGGACCACCCCGGTCGAGCCGAGGGCCATGCTCGGCGCGCAACTGCTGATGGCCCTGGCCCTGTCCGCGGCGACCGCGCTGGTCGTGCTCGCCATCGGCCGGCTGGCGTTCGGCGTGGGCCTGCCCCGGAACCCGCCCGCCTACCTGGTGGGCTACCTGCCCACGGCGCTGGCGATGTTCACGATCGGCCTGCTCATCGCGTCCCTGGCGTCGACCGGCAAGAGTGCCGGCGCGGTCGGGACGCTGGTGTTCTTCCCGCTCGTGTTCTTCGCCGGCCTCTGGTTGCCGCGCGAGAGCATGCCGGACGTCCTGCGCTCGATCAGCGATTTCACCCCGCTGGGCGCGGGCGTGCAATCATTGCAGGACGCCACGGTCGGGCACTGGCCGCAGCCGCTGCACCTGGCCGTGGTGCTGGGGTGGGCGGTCGTGGCCGGGATTCCGGCCGCGCGGTACTTCCGCTGGGAGTAGGTCGTGGGCGTCGAGGCGGAGTTGCGCGAGGAGTTCGACCGCTGGGAGCGCAAGGAGACCGCGGTCCTGAAGGTGCTCCCGTACCCGCTGCTCGCGATCAGCGTCCTGTTCACCCTGGTGCAGCCGCTCTGGGGCGCACCCGTGCACCTCCCCGCGGCGCTCGGCCTCTCCGCCGTGCTCACCGCGTGGGTGCTGTGGTTCCACACGCTCCACCCGGAGTCGCACCGCGACCACCCGCTGATGGGCCTGTACTACGCGGTGCTCGTCGGGTTGACCGCCTGCCTGGTGCTGCTCACGCCCTGGTTCGGCTTCTTCGCCTTCATCGGCTACGTGCACGCCTTCCAGTACCTGAAGGGCCGGTGGCGGTACGTCGGCGTGGTCGTCACGTCCGCGGTCACGGCGGTCTCCTACGTGGGCGGGGCGGACAACATCACCGCCGAGGGGTGGTGGAAGTGGCCCGCCATCAGCGTGATCACCACGGTGATCGCCACGACGGCCTTCCACGCCGACGTGATGTCCGACCGGCGCAACCACCGGCAGAAGCGGGCGCTGGTCGAGCTGCACAGGGCCAACGCCGAGCTGGAGACCGCGCTGGCGGAGAACGCGGGCCTGCACGCCCAACTGCTCGTGCAGGCCCGCGAGGCCGGCGTGCTCGACGAGCGGCAGCGGATGGCGCGGGAGATCCACGACACCCTCGCCCAGGGCCTCGCCGGCATCCTCACCCAGCTCCAGGCCGCCGAGCAGGCGTCGGACGAGCCGGCGACGTCGCGCCGGCACGTGGCGAACGCAGTGGAGCTGGCCCGCGAGAGCCTCGCCGAGGCCCGCCGGACGGTGCACGCGGTGGGACCGTCCGCACTGGCGGAGTCCCGCCTGCCGGAGGCGATCGGCGACGTGACCAGGCGCTGGTCGGAGGTGAACCGCGTCGACGCGGTGCTGACCACCACCGGCGACGCCCGGCCGATGCACACCGACGTCGAGGTGGCGCTGCTGCGGACCGCGCAGGAGGCGCTCGCCAACGTCGCCAAGCACGCGCGAGCCGGTCGGGTCGCGCTCACCCTGTCGTACATGGAGGACCTGGTGACGCTCGACGTGCTGGACGACGGGGTGGGTTTCGCACCCGACGCCCAGCGCGCCGGCGGTTCCCCGGACGGGGGCTTCGGGCTCGCCGGCATGCGGCAGCGGGTGCAGCGCCTCGCGGGGCGGCTGGACGTCGAGTCCGAGCCGGGCGGGGGCACCGCGATCACGGTGACGGTGCCCGCGATCCCCGCCGGGAGCGGCAGGTGATCTCGCTGCTGATCGTCGACGACCACCCCGTGGTGCGGGACGGGCTGCGGGGCATGTTCGGCGCCGACCCGCGCTTCAAGGTGCTCGGCGAGGCCGGTGACGGCGCGGAGGCGGTCTCGGCCGGGGAACGGCTGTGTCCAGACGTGATCCTCATGGACCTGCGGATGCCCGGCACCGACGGGGTCACCGCCATCAGGGAGCTGGCGAAGCGCGGCGTGCCGTCACGGGTGCTGGTGCTCACCACGTACGACACGGACAGCCACGTGCTGGCGGCCGTCGAAGCCGGCGCCACCGGCTACCTGCTCAAGGACGCGCCGAGGGAGGAACTGGTCCGCGCGGTGGAGGCCGCGGCGCGGGGGCAGGCGGTGCTCTCCCCCACCGTCGCGACCCGGCTCGTGGGACAGGTGCGCAGACCCGCCCCGGCGCCGCTGTCGCAGCGCGAGCTGGAGGTGCTGGAGCTGATCGCCGGCGGCTCGACGAACCGCGAGGCGGCGAAGCGGCTCCACATCAGCGAGACGACGGTCAAGACGCACCTGCTGCACGTGTACGCGAAGCTGGGCGTCAACGACCGGGCAGCCGCCGTGGCCACCGCCTTCTCCCGCGGCTACCTGGGACCGAAGGACTGACCACCGCTCCGCTCGCGGGAGTTCAGCGGTGGCCGGTTTCCCGGACCGAAACCCCGACCTGCGTGAACGACGTTCTCGGCGAGCACAAAGTCCGAACGAATCCCCCTCGACACAATACGAATGCCGAGCAATGCTCATTCCCCGTCGCCCCGAAAACGATTCCTCCCCCACTTCCCGCACTTATGCGGACAGGTAGCATGGAAATCGCCGACAAAGGGAAATGCGCGCCTCGGTCACCTTTCGGACGTGATGGCGCGCGCCTCGTCGATGCGATCACCGAAGCGGAGGATTGATCACATGGCAGGCGTGTTCGTCAACTACCGGGCCAAGGACAACCCGGTCGCCGCCGCCGCGATCGCCCAGGTGCTGAGCGACAACTTCGGCAAGGAATCGGTCTTCCGCGACTGCGTCTCGATGGACCCGGGCGAGCCCTACCCGCAGGCCATCCGCAACGCCCTGTACTCGGCCGACGTCCTGGTCGCCGTCGTCGGCCCGAACTGGATGGTGCGGGACCCGTCCACCGGGAAACCGCGCATCGAGTCCGAGGACGACTGGGTCAGGATGGAGATCGCCCACGCGCTGAGCCACGGCATCCCCGTCGTCCCGGTGCTGCTGCTCGACACCCCGGAGAACGCCACCACCCCGCGCCACCACGAACTGCCCGCCGACATCAAGCGGTTCGCCAGCATCCAGGCCGCGCGCTTCAGCCAGCGGCGGTTCGGCAAGGACGTGGCCGACCTGGTGGAGCGCCTGGTCGAACTGGTGCCCACCCTCGCGGTACCGCGGCTGTTCGTGCAGCCCGTGCCCGCGCCGGGCGCCGACGTGGCGCCCAGCGTGCTGTTGCGGGCGGAGCACGGCGTGGTGCCGTTCTCCGGTCGGCAGCGGGAACTCACGGACCTGACGGCGTGGGCCAACGACCCGGCCACCAGCGCCGTGCGCCTCCTCGTGGGGCGTCCCGGTTCGGGGCGGCGTCGGCTGGCGCTGGAGCTGTGCGACAGGCTGCGGCGCACCGGGTGGTTCGCCGGTGTGCTCGACGGGCAGGCGCCCGCGGCCCAGATCCGCCGCGCCGGCTCGGTCGACAGGCCCCTCCTGGTCGTCGTCCCGGACGGCGAGCTGCGGTCCGAGCAGTTGGCGGTGCTGGCGGAAGCGCTCGTCGACCGCTCGTCGGCGCGCGGCGCCCCGAGCAGGTTGCTGGTGCTCGCACGGTCGACCGGTGGCTGGCTGACCCCGTTGCGGGAACACGCCGACGACCGGGTCGCCGCGTTGTTCGGCGACGCCGACCGCGTCGGCCCGGTGGCGCTCGACGGTGTTCCGGTCGGCGCGACGCCCGAGGCGGCGGTGGCGGCGTTCGCGGACGCGCTCGGCCTGCCGGTGGCACCGCCTCCCACGAGCCGGGCGGAGACGGTGCTGGAACTCCACGCGCTCGCCCTGGGAGCGGTTCTCGGGTCGGCCGGTCACGAGGACCCGCCGGCCCGGGTGCTCGACCACGACCGCAGCCGGTGGCGCTCGGCGACCGACGACCGCGGTGCGCCGGGGACCGCGCGGACCGCGCTCGCGGTGATCGGGACGCTCGCCACGTTGTGCGCCCCGGCCTCGCGGGACCGGGCGGAGGCGCTGATCGCCAGGCTTCCCGACGTCCTCGGGGAGGACCCCGCGGCCGTGCGCGAGTACGTCGAACTCTGGTCGCGGCTGTACCCGGGACCGCACCCGGTGAACGCGCTGAGCCCCGACCTGCTCGGCGAACGCCTCGTCGCGGACACCCTGACCGCGCAGCCCCTGCTCGTGACGACCCTCGTCGCCGCGTTCCCGGACGAGTGGCTCACCTCGACGTTGACCGTGCTCGGCCGGGCGCTCACGCGGCACCGCGACCTGGTGCCCGTCGTCCAAGCCCTGTTCCGCGCGGCACCTCACCGGATCGAGCCGCTGATCTTCGACGTGGTCACCAGGTTGGAACACCCCGAGCCGCTGGCGAGGGCGGTCGCCCACGAGATGGGGAACGTCGACCGGCAAATGCCGGACGCCTTGTCGCTGCTCATGAAGCTCGTCGGCGGTGACCAGGCGCGCGACCCGTTGCGCGGCGCCCTCGTCGACGCGGCGCTCAAGGCGAACCAGGAGTTCATGGACCAGCTCAGGGAACACAACGGCACCACCGTGCCACCACGCCTCGCGCGCGTCCTCGACGCCCTGAACACCACGGTGCGCGACTTCCTCGTGGGCGGCGTCGACCCCGGGTCGGGGCGCATGCCGATCAAACCGGACGGGAAGCCGATCCTGCCGCCCGGCGCGTTCACCCTCCTCCGGGACCTGTTCCTCAAGCAGCCCAAGGACGACAAGAAGGACGGCTGACCCCGGTGCCGCCGAAGCACCGTGCGCACGGGGACGGCCCCGTCGGAGAAGCCCGAACCGCTTGGAGCGCGTCGTGAACAAGCACGAGAAGTTGGCGTGGTCGGTGGTGCGGCCACTGGAGCAGTACCTCATCCGGAAGAAGCAGGTGGGGAGCGGGGTCTACGACGTCCAGCTGGAGGTCCTGCTCGGCCGGGTCGACGTGCAGGTGGTGTCCGACCCCTTCGCCGCGGAAGCCTTCGAGCGGTTCAAGGTGTCGCCGGCCGACCCGCTCGTGACGCAGACCCTGTACCTCCAGCTGGTCCGGCACCTTCGCGACGACCCGGAGTTCGGCAGCCGGCTCCGCGAAGCGCTGCGCGGTGCTCCGGCCGGCACCCGCAGACCCCGCACGCGCCGCACCAGGTGGTTGGTGCTGTGGACCGCGGGCGTGGCGGTGCTGCTGCTGACCGGGTTCCTCTGGGGGCGCTCGACGAGCCCGCGGTGGCCAGGCGAGGCAGAAGCCCCGCCCACTGCCGAGACCTCCGCCCGGCCCGCCGGCACGCCCCCGGTGCCGTCCGGGACGACGAGCACCGCGGTTCCCGCGCCGACCGGTAAGCACAACAACGGCACGACCCCGGTGCTCCTCGAGACGCTGCCGAACCACTCCTGGCAGTTCGGGCACGGTGAGCGGGACGTCCGGGGCACGACCTACCCGTCATCGGTGTGGGCCGAGCTGCCCACCTGCGGGGAGGTGTCCGTCGAACAGCAGTTCCAGGTGACGGGCTTCCGGCGGTTGGAGGTCCCGGTCGTGGGGGCCGACTCCGCCACCGCCCGGGCATCCGTCAAGTTCGAAGTCCTGGGCGACGACAACAGGCGCTTGGAGGAGGTGGTGGTCGTCGAGGGTGGAGCGAGTGAGGTGGTCGTCGAGCTGCCGTACGACACTTCCACCATCACGTTGCGCAACTCGTTGGTGAACAACGACGTGCCGGACTGCGAACCGGTGCACGCGGTGTGGGGCTCTCCTCGGGTGCTCCCGGCAGGACGGTGACCGGTCCCAGGACGGTGACCGGTTCGGAGCCGACGTGCGGTCAGAGGCGCCTGGCCGACCGCCACGCGGTCGAGTAGAAGCCGCCGTCGTCCAGGAGGGAGGTGCCGCCGACGTCGCCCAGCGTGGGGCCGTTGATCCGTTCCCTGCTGGAGACGAAGCGGTGGTGGCCGCCGTCGTCGAGGCCCAGGTAGATGCCGACGTGGTCCAGGGTTTCCGGGTCGTCCTCCACCTCGAAGAACACCAGGTCGCCCGGTTGGAGCCTGCTGTAGTCGGTGGCGCGGCGGTGGTCGTCGGCCACGACCTGCACGCCCGGACCGAATTGCGAGATGGCATAGGCACGCCGGGGGATGCCCGGACCGGGCGTGTTGGTGGACAGCAGCGGCATTCCCAGGCGGTAGCCGAACACCAGGCGCACGTAGCCCGAGCAGTCCACGGCGCCGTAGCGGTCGCGCTCGGGCTGCGCGCTGCCGCCGTTGGCGAAGTCCCAGGGCACGCCCAGGTAGTCGTAGAAGTCCGACTGCTCCTGCCGACCTGCGCCGGACGCCTTGACCGGGCCGAACGAGGCGTCGCCCCGGAAGCGCACGCCGTTGGCGTCGGTCTCGTCGGGCATGTCGATCAGGTACTCGGTGGCGGTGGCGAGCACGTCGGGGCCGGTGTCCTCGCGCGCCCGCGCGAACCACTCGGTGAACCACGCCTCGTCCTCGGCGCCGGCGCGCCACGGCTGCGGCAGGAGCCGCACCCACGAGGAGGTGGTGACGGCGGCAGCGGTCGCCTTGGGTTCGCGGAACGACCGGGGCGGGCCGGTGAGCAGGGCGGTGCGGGCGTCGTCGGTGAGC
>NZ_JBPKJK010000240.1:0-9919 GCF_051756985.1 Saccharothrix sabaoui | reverse complement strand
CTGTCGGTGATCAGGTCCGCACGCCGCTGGCGCGCAGCTGCCTGGCCGCCAGGGCCGTGATGACCTCGGGGTCCTGGCGGCGCCAGCCCTCCACCGGGTCCTGGGGGAAGTTCGCCAGCTCCCGCAGGGACAGGTTGTTCAGGGCGTGCAGCGCGAGCAGGTCGAGGCGGCCCTGGTCGCGCAGCCGCCTGGCCGCGCCCGCCCGGCGGGCGAACCGCAGCCGCAGCGGCAGCCAGGTGATGAGCAGGAACGCGACCGGGATGGCGATGAGCGCGACGGTGAGCCACATCGCGGTGGTCTCGACGGCCTCGATCTGCGTGTTCCCGGCGTCGGACAGGGTGCCGCCCGCGTCCTTGCCCTTGTCGAGGGCCTCGCCCAGCCGGTCGCCGACCAGCGGCACGTCACGGGCCTTGGCCGCGGCGTCGCCGAACGTGTCGGACAGGCCGCGCCCGGCGTCCACGAGCCCGTCACCGGGGGCGCGCAGCGCCCGGACGGCCTCGCCCACCGCCAGGGCGGTGGTCGCCCAGAACAACACCCAGGCCACCGCCGCGAGGTCGGCCACCACCTGCCGGGCCAACCGGGCCGGGCGGTCCGCGTACCACTTCATGTGCGTGGTCTTACCAGGCTCGGGCCGCCGGTGACGGGCCGCTGCCGGATGGTTGCGCGAATGGTCATTGTTGGTGACGTCACCCGGCCGGGGTGGGCGTGGCGGCTACTACTGTCGCAGGGGTGGGGACGACGTTCGGTGACCTGCTGCGGGCGCACCGCCGGCGGGTGAGGCTGACCCAGGAGGAGCTGGCGGAGGGCTCCGGGGTGAGCGTGCGGGCGATCAGCGACATGGAGCGGGGCCGGGCCCGCGGGCCACAGCGGCGCACGGTGGAGGCCCTGGCCGCGGTGCTGGCGCTGGCCGGGCACGAGGTCGAGGAGCTGCTGGACGCGGCGAAGGAGGGCCGGGCGCGGCGCACCGCCCCCGCCGGGCCGCCGGTCGCGCAGTCGGCGCTGCCGCCGGACGTGGCGGACCTGACCGGTCGGGAGGACGAGCTGGCCGCCCTGGACGCGGCCGGGTCGGAGCGGCGGACGACGTCGATGGTGGTGCTGCACGGGCCGCCGGGCGCGGGCAAGACGACGCTGGCGGTGCGGGCGGCCTACCGGCTGGCGAAGCGCTTCCCCGACGGGTGCTTCTTCTTCAACCTGCGCGGCATGGACGCGCGGCCGGTGCACCCCTCGGAGGTCGTGCACCGGATGCTGCTGGCGCTGGGCGTGGACGAAAAGGGGGTTCCGGCCGGCGAGGCGGAGCGCTCGGACCTCTACCGGGCCCTGCTGCGGGAGCGGTCGACGTTGCTGGTGCTGGACAACGCCTCCGACGAGGGGCAGGTGCGCCCGCTGCTGGCGACCGGGTCGCGGTCGCTGGTGCTGGTGACGTCGCGGCTGGTCCTCGGCGGGCTGGAGGCGAGCCTGCGGCTGGGGCTGGACGTGCTGGGTCCGGGCGAGTCGCTGGACCTGCTGGCCGCGATCGCGGGGCGGGCCCGGGTCGACGCGGAGCCGGTGGAGGCGGCGCGGGTCGCGATGCTGTGCGGGCACCTGCCGCTGGCGCTGCGCATCGCGGGCAACCGGCTCGCCAGCCGTCCGAAGTGGACGATCACGCACCTGGCGGAGCAGCTGGCCGACGAGCGGCGCAGGCTGACCGCGCTGACCGCGGGCGACCTCCAGGTGCGCACCGCGTTCGAGATGTCCTACCGGCAGCTGGGCGAGAAGGCCGCGGTGCTGTTCCGGCGGCTGTCGCTGGTGCCGGGCGCGGACTTCGGGCCGGACCTGGCGGCGGTGCTCGCCGACGTGGACCGGTTCTCCGCGGAGGACACGCTGGAGGAGCTGGTCGACGTGAGCCTGCTCGCCACCGGGGAGGTGCCGGGGCGGTACGTGTTCCACGACCTGATCCGGGTGTTCGCCGGGGAACGGCTGGTGGACGAGGAGCCGGTGCCCGTGGTCGGCGCGGCGCGGCGGCGGGTGGTGGACCACCTGCTGGGCACGGCGGTCTCGGCGGCCGGGTTCTTCGGGCCGGACGCGAGCAGCGCGCCGTCCGGGTCGCTGCGCAGCCAGGAGGACGCCGACGCGTGGCTCAGCGCGGAGACCGCGAACTGGGCGGGCGCGCTGCGGTGGGCGGCGCGGGACGGGCGGCACGAGGACGTGCTGCGGCTGGCCACGGCCATGCACTGGTACTCCGACCAGCGGGGGCGCGGCGAGACGTGGGTGGAGGTGTTCAGGGCGGGCGTGGCGGCGGCGCGGGCGCTGGGCAGCGTGCGCGACGAGGCCGTGCAGCTGAACTTCCTGACCTGGACGTTGGCCGTGCTGCTGCGCCGCTACGACGAGGCGCTGGCGCTGCACGACGAGGCGTGGCGGGCGGCCGTGGCGTCGGGGGACGTGGTGGAGCAGGGCTGGGCGATGCACTACCGGGCGGTGTCGCAGATGCGGTCGGGCCGGCTGGAGGCGGCGCAGGGCGACGCGCGGCGGGCGCAGGTGCTGTTCCGCGGGGCGGGCTTCGCGCTGGGCGAGCACATCGCGCTGTCGTGCCTGGGGCTGGTGCTGCACGGGCTGGCGCGGTACGAGGACGCGGTGGTGGTGCACCGGGAGCTGGTGGGTGCCGTGCGGTCAGGGCGGTTGGCGATGGCGCCGGTGATGGCGGCGGAGATGACGGCGCAGCTGCTCGTGCGCACGGCGAACAGCCTGGTGCCGCTGCGGAGGTGGGCCGAGGTGCTGGCGGTGGCGGACGAGGCGCTGGACGCGCTGCGGGGCGCCACGGCGCCGTCCACGCTGTGCGAGGCCCACCGCCTGCGCGGGCTCGCGCTGCACCGGCTCGGCGACCCGGCGGGCGCGCGGGTCGAGCTGGCGCTGGCCGTCGACCTGGCCGACGCCCAGCGCCACCACGACCTGGCGGACGTGCTCGAAGCCCTCGCCGACGTCCACGACGACCTGGGCGACCCGATCGCGGCTGGGGAATTCCGCGACCGGGCCGCACACCTGAGGTCAACCGATCGGTGACGCGTTCCTCGCCATCGCCGGGGTCCTTCCGTGCCGTGCTCTCGGGTGCCCCCAGTCAACCCCGCGGGGTTCCCCGGCACCACGCAGAACAACCGGCAGAAGTACACCCGTCCACCCGGGAGCGCCCGGGTGGACGGTCGCCGGGGGACGAACGCAGGACACGCGGGTCACGAGCGCATGACTCGCGGGTCACGAGCGCATGACTCGCGGGTCCTGGGCGTAGGACTCGCCGGGCCTGAGCGTAGGACTCGCCGGGCCTGGGGGTTGGACTCTCGGGGTCTGGGGGTTGGACTCTCGGGGGTGGGTGGGTGGGTCAGTCGAGGACGGCCAGGGCGTCGATCTCGACCAGGAGGCCCTCGGGCAGGCCCACGTAGACGGTGGTGCGGGCCGGGAACGGGGTCTCGGTCACGAGGGCGTTGTAGGTCTCGTTCATCTCGGCGAAGTGCGCGGTGTCGGTGAGGTACACGCGCAGCATCACCACGTCGGCCAGGGACGCGCCGCCCGCCGCGAGCACGGCCTCGACGTTGCGCAGCGCCTGCGCGGTCTGCTCGGCGACGGTGCTGCCGACGACCGCGCCGGTCTCCGGGTCGAACGCGACCTGCCCCGCGACCTGGAGGACCGGTCCCTTGCGGACGCCCTGGGAGAAGGCGGCCACCGGGGTGGGGGCGGAGGCGGTGCGGATCTCGGTCTTCGACATGCGTTTCTTCCTCTTCTTCAGTCGCGCGGCGACCAGCCGCACTCGACGGACGCCGCCCGCGCGGTCGCGAGCAGGTCGGGCAGGTGGCCGATGAGGCCGTCGAAGTCCAGCAGGACCTTCGGCACGGACATCGACACGGCGGCCACCACCTCGCCGCGCGCGCCCCTGATCGGCGCGGCGATGCAGTGGATGAAGTCCTCGTGCTCGGCGTTGTCCACGGCGTAGCCGGCGGCGCGCACGCGCTCCAGCTCGGCCAGGTACGCCTCGGGCGTGACGAGGGTGTTCGCGGTCAGCGGCACGTAGTCGATGGCGGCGGCGACCTCGCGGCGGCGGGCCTCGGGCAGGTCCGACAGCAGGACCTTCGCCACGGCCGTGCAGTGCAGCGGGGCGCGGCGGCCGATGCGGGAGTACATGCGCATCGGGTGGGTGCTGTCGTACTTGTCGATGTAGATGACCTCACCGTCCTCGTAGGACGCGAGGTGCACGGTGTAGCCGGTGCGGGCGTTCAGCTCGCGCAGCGCGGTCTCGGCGCTGCGCCGCACGTCGCGCTCCTCCAGCGCCCGGTTGGCGAGGTCGAACAGGGCGGTGCCCAGCCGGTAGTGGTGCACGCCGTCGCGCTGCACGAACCGGTGCGACTCCAGGGTGCGCAGCAGCCGCAGGGCGGTCGACTTGTGGACGTCGACCACGCCGGACAGCTCCTCCAGGGTCTTCGGCCCGGTCGCCAGCTCGCGCACCAGGGTGAGGGCCCGGTCCAGGCTCTGGCTCATCGACGTCTCCTCAGGTGTGCGGCGGCCCACGTGCCCGGGTCGGCGTCCAGCAGCGGCGCGGTGACGTGGGGCGGCAGTGGTTCGCCGACATCCTCCCTGGTGAGCAGTGCGGACGCGGCCTGGAGGTGCCCGGCGCGCAGCCGGCGGGCCGGCGGGTCGCCGGCGAGGTGCGCGGCGAGGTAGCCGGCGGCGAACGCGTCGCCCGCCCCGACGGGTTCGACGACGTCGACCCGCAGGCCCGGGTGGAAGGTCGTCGCGCCGTCCTCCACGACGGTCGCGCCGCGCGCGCCGTGCTTCACGACCAGCGTCCTCGGGCGGGGCAGCAGGGCGCGCAGCTCGTCGGGGTCGCCGGTGCCCCACACGGCCTGCGCCTCGTCGGCCCCGGCGAGCACGACGTCGGCGGCGTCGGCGAGGTCGCGCAGCACGCCGGGGTCGCGGTCGCGCCACAGCGCGGGCCGCCAGTTCAGGTCGAACGACACGGGTGCGGCGCGCGGCCCGTCGAGCACGGCCCGCAGCAGGTCGAGGCAGCTGTCGGACAGGGCGGCGGTGATGCCGGTGACGTGCACGAGCAGGGTGTCGCGGAGGTCGAGCCGGTCGAGCACGGAGGGGTCGAGGGCGGAGGCGGCGGACCCGCGCCGGTAGTAGCGGACGCGGCTGCCGGCGGCGTCGGCCTCCTTGACGTACAGGCCGGTGGGCCGGTCGGGGTCGACCCGCACGCCGGTGACGTCGACGCCCGCGCCGCCGACCGCGTCGAGGACGGCGCCGCCGAACGCGTCGTCGCCGACCGCGCCCACCCAGCGGCTGCGCACGCCCAGTCGGCACAGGTGGACGGCCACGTTGGACTCGGCGCCGCCGATCGCCCGGGTCCACGTGCGCGCGGCGCGCACCGGGCCCGGGTCGGCGGGCACCAGCACCGCCATGGTCTCGCCGAGGCACACCACGCCACCCGGCAGGTCGAACCGCATCCGTGCTCCTCCCAGCGCCTTCGCGTTGACGGGCGGCGAGCCGAATGTTACACACTTCGACATCACATCGCGCAATAGCCGTTGCGTATAATGCAACGTGAGGAGTGCCGATCCCCGTGGACCTCGACGCTGTGGACGCCATCCGCCAGGACCGGGTGGACTGGCGCTTCAAGGGCCTGCCCGCCGACGCGTTCGGCGGCACGGTCGGCGAGCTGGTCGACCGCCGGCCCGACCTGTTCGCCGACGGGTTCGTCGGCCCGCTGGTCGTGCTCGACGCCGCCGCCCTGGAGCACAACCTCGCCACCATGGCCCGCTGGTGCGCCGAGCGCGGCGTGCTGCTCGCCCCGCACGGCAAGACGACCATGGCCCCGCAGCTGTTCGCCCGCCAGCTGGCGCACGGCGCGTGGGGCATCACCGCGGCCACCATCAGCCAGGTGCGCGTGTACCGGGCGTTCGAGGTGGGCCGCGTCCTGCTGGCCAACCAGCTCGTGGACCCGGCGGGCCTGCGCTGGCTGGCCGACGAGCTGGCCGACGAGACGTTCGAGTTCACCTGCTGGGTCGACTCGCGGGCGGCCGTCGAGCGGATGACCGAGGTGCTGGGCACGCCCGACCGGCCGGTGGACGTGCTGGTGGAGCTGGGCGCGCCCGGCGGCCGGACCGGCGCGCGCGACCTCGACACCGCGCTGGCGGTCGCGCGGGCGGTCGAGGCCAGCCCCGCGCTGCGGCTCGCCGGCGTCGGCGGCTACGAGGGCGCGCTGGCGCACGACGCGTCGCCGGGGGCGAGGGCCACCGTCGACGGCTACCTGGAGTCGTTGCGGGAGCTGGCGACCCGGCTGCGCGACGGGTTCGAGGTGGACGAGCCGATCGTCACCGCGGGCGGCAGCGCGTACTTCGACCAGGTGGCCGCCGCGCTGACCCGCGAGTGGCCGTTCCCGGTGCGGCCGGTGCTGCGCAGCGGCGCGTACGTCACCCACGACGACGGGTTCTACCGGGGCATCTCGCCGCTGGGCCGCACGCCCGGCGCGGAACCGTTCCGGCCCGCGCTGCGCGCCTGGGCGCAGGTCACGTCGCGGCCCGAACCCGGCCTGGCGCTGCTCACGCTCGGCAAGCGCGACGCGTCGTTCGACGAGGGCCTGCCCGAACCCCAGCTGGTGCGCGGGCGCGACGGCGCGGTCAGGCCGCTGACCGCCGAGGTGACCGCGCTCAACGACCAGCACGCGTTCGTGCGGCTCTCCCCCGACGACCCCGTGGAGGTCGGCGACTGGGTGGGCCTGGGCCTGTCCCACCCGTGCACGGTGTTCGACAAGTGGCAGCTCATCCCGGTGGTCGACGGCACCACCGTCGTCGACCTCGTGCGGACCTACTTCTGAGGGGGCGGCGTGGACATCGTCTTCCGGGGCGCGCTGGTCGTGGACGGCACCGGCGCGCCCGGCCGCCGGGCGGACGTCGGCGTGCGCGACGGGCGGATCGCCGAGATCGGCGACCGGGTCACCGGCCGCCGGACCGTCGAGGCCGACGGCCGCGTGCTCGCGCCCGGCTTCATCGACATGCACTCCCACTCCGACCTCCAGGTGCTCGCGAACCCCGAGCACCTGGCCAAGGTCACCCAGGGCGTGACCACCGAGGTGCTCGGCCAGGACGGGCTGTCCTACGCGCCCGTGGACGACGGCGTGCTCGCCGCGCTGCGCGCCCAGCTCGCCGGGTGGAACGACGACCCCGCCGGGTTCGACTGGGACTGGCGCTCGGTCGGCGGGTACCTCGACCGGCTCGACCGGGGCATCGCCGTCAACGCCGCCTACCTCGTGCCGCAGGGCACGCTGCGGATGCTGTGCGTCGGCTACGACGACCGGCCGCCCACCGACGCCGAGCTGGACCGGATGCGCGAGGTGCTGGCCACGTCGCTGCGCGAGGGCGCGGTGGGCCTGTCCTCGGGCCTGACCTACACGCCCGGCATGTACGCCGACACCGCCGAGCTGACCGCGCTGTGCCGGGTCGTCGCCGAGCACGGCGGGTTCTACAGCCCGCACCACCGCAGCTACGGCGCGGGCGCGCTGGAGGCGTACGCGGAGGTGGTGGCCGTGTCGCGGGAGTCCGGCTGCCCGCTGCACCTCGCGCACGCCACGATGAACTTCGAGGTCAACCGGGGCCGCGCGGGCGAGCTGCTGGCCCTGCTGGACGACGCCCTCGCGACCGGCGTCGACATCACGCTCGACACCTACCCGTACCTGCCGGGCGCGACGTACCTGTCCGCGCTGCTGCCCAGCTGGGCCGGCGAGGGCGGCCCGGACGCCACGCTGGCCCGGCTGACCGACCCGGCGACCCGCGAGCGCATCCGGGTCGAGGTCGAGGAGGTCGGCTCGGACGGCTGCCACGGCGTGCCCGTCGACTGGGCGACGATCGAGGTCAACGGCGTGCGCCGGGCCGAGAACGCGCACCTCGTGGGGCTGTCGGTGGCGGAGGCCGCGCGCCGCGCCGGCCGGCCGCCCGCCGAGCTGTACTTCGACGTGCTGGTCTCCGAGCGCCTCGGCACCTCGTGCCTCATGCACGTCGGCCACGAGGACAACGTGCGGGCGATCATGCGCCACCCCGCGCACACCGGCGGCAGCGACGGCCTGCTCGTGGGCGACCGGCCGCACCCGCGCGCCTGGGGCACGTTCCCCCGCTACCTCGCCCGGTACGTGCGCGAACTCGGCGTGCTCGGCCTGGAGGAGTGCGTGCACCACCTGACCGGGCGGGCCGCGCGGCGGCTGCGGCTGGCCGACCGGGGCCTGGTGCGCGAGGGCTTCGCCGCCGACCTGGTGCTGTTCGACCCCGACGCGGTCGCCGACACCGCCACCTTCGACGAGCCCCGGCGCGCCGCCGCGGGCATCAGCCACGTCGTCGTCAACGGCGTCCCCGTGCTCGACGACGGCGAACGCACCGACGCCCTGCCCGGCACGTCCCTGCGAAACCCCCGGAGCCACGCGTGATCGACTGGTTGCAGCACTCGACGGGAGGGCTGCTGACGCTGTCCGCGCTCAGCATCGCCCTGCTGCTGGCGCTGATCATCAGGCTGAAGGTCGAACCGTTCATCGCCCTGCTGGTCGTGGGCCTGCTCGTCGCGCTCGCCGCCGGCCTGCCCGTGGAGGCGCTCGTCGGTTCCGCGCAGAAAGCCTCCGAGTCCCTGCTGGAGAAGGGCTTCGGCGGCATCCTCGGCCACATCGCCGCCATCATCGGCCTGGGCACGCTGCTCGGCGCGATCCTGGAGGCGTCCGGCGGGGCCGAGGTGCTCACCCGGTCGCTGCTGCGGGCGTTCGGCGAGAAGCGCGCCCCGCTCGCGATGGGCCTGTCCGGCCTGATCTTCGGCGTGCCGGTGTTCTTCGACATCGGCATCTTCGTGCTCGCGCCCCTGGTGTACGTCGCGGCGAAGCGCAGTGGCCGGTCGATCGTGCTCTACGCCCTGCCGCTGCTGGCCGGCCTGTCCGTGATGCACGCGTTCATGCCGCCCCACCCCGGCCCGGTCGCCGCGGCCGGCCTGCTCGGCGTCGAACTGGGCTGGATCATCCTCATGGCGCTCGCCGTGGCCATCCCGTCGTGGTTCGTCGGCGGCGTGCTGTTCTCGTCGTGGATCGGCAAGCGCCTGCACGTGCCGGTGCCCGAGGAGATGCTGGCCGCCGCGGAGGAACTGCGGAACCGGGAGGCGAAGGGCGAGCCGCCGCTGTCGCTGGTGCTGGGCGTCATCGCGGTGCCGCTGGTGCTGATCCTGGCGGGCACGTTCGGCAGCGTCCTGCTGCCCGAGGGGTCCACCGCGCTCGGCGTGTTCACGTTCTTCGGCACGCCCGCCGTGGCGCTCACGATCGCCGTGCTGCTCGCGTTCTGGCTGCTGGGGTACCGGCGCGGCATGACCCGCGAGCAGGTCACCGAGCTGTCCGCCGCGTCGCTGCGCCCGGTCGCGATGATCCTGCTGGTGGTCGGCGCGGGCGGCTTCTTCGGCGCGGTGCTCGCCGCCACCGGCGTCGGCAAGGTGCTCGCCGGCTCGCTGGCCGACCTGGGCCTGCCGGTGATCGCCCTGTCCTACGTGATCAGCTGCGGGATGCGCATCGCCCAGGGCTCGGCCACGGTCGCCATCGTGACCACCACGGGCATCGTCGCCCCGGTCGTCGCGGACCTGGGGTACTCGCAGCCGCGGCTGGCGCTGGTCGTCATGGCCATCGCCGCCGGCTCGATCATCGCCTCGCACGTCAACGACGGCGGGTTCTGGATCGTGTCCCGCTACTTCGGCCTGTCGGTCAAGGAGACCCTCCAGACGTGGACCGTGCTGGAGACGGTCCTGTCGGTGGTCGGCTTCGTCGTGGCCGCGCTGCTCAGCCTGGTGGTGTGACCCGCGGGGCCGGTGTCCCCACCCCCCGGTGGGGGACACCGGCCCCGCGGTGCTCCGGGAGCCCGCGGTTCAGGCCCCGGTGGTTCGGGCCCCG
>NZ_JBPKJK010000239.1:0-9971 GCF_051756985.1 Saccharothrix sabaoui | reverse complement strand
GGCGGGGAGGCGCCAGACCTGGTTGGTGCCGGCGAAGCAGTCCCAGAGCTGGAGGCGCGTGCCGTCCGCCGAGCTGGGGCCGGTGGCGTCCAGGCAGCGCCCGGACGCCGGGTTGCGCAGGGTGCCGTTGGACTGGGCCTGCCAGACCTGCGCGCCGCTGCCGTTGCAGTCCCACAGCTGCACGGGGGTGCCGTTGGCGGTGCCGGCGCTGGTGACGTCCATGCACTTGCCGAGGGCGCGCAGGGTGCTGTCGGTGCCGACGGTCCACGTCTGCGCGGCGGTGCCGTTGCACGTCCACAGCTGCACGGCGGTGCCGTTCGCGCTGTTCGCGCTCGCGACGTCGACGCACTTGCCGTCGATGCCGGTGACGGCGCCGGTGCGGCCGACCGGCGGGTTGGGGTTCGTGCCGCCCGCGGCCTCGAAGATGGCGTTGAGCAGGGACGTGCTGCCGGTGGTGTCCTGCGACAGCTCCCAGTTCATGATGCCGCCCGCGTTGGCGACCGCCCACTGGGTCTTGCGGCGGATGGTCGGCAGGCCGTTGTAGCACTGCTGCACGCCGCCGACGGTGACGCAGTCGCGGTTGGCGTTGGCCGGGTCCATCGCCACGAGCTGGGCGTAGGTGTAGTAGTTGGGGCGGCTGTAGAACGGCACGCCCAGCACGGTCTTGGCGGCGGGCAGGCCGCGGCCCTTCCAGTAGTTCGCGCTGGCGATGGACCAGTCGTAGTTGGCGTGCGGGGTGCCGCCGTCGTAGGCCATGATGTTGAGCCAGTCGACGTGGTTGAACACGGCGGTCTGCACGCCCTCGGCGGTGCCGCCGCCGGAGACGACCGCGGCGGTGAGGAGCTTGCCGCGGCTGCGCATGGCGGTGCTGAGCTGGCCCATCAGGGCGGTGAAGTTGGTGGCCGAGGTGCCCGGGTCCGGGTACTCCCAGTCGATGTCGACGCCGTCCAGGCCGTACTGGTTGACGACGTTGACGACGCTGTTGACGAACGTCGTGCGGCTGGTGGCGTTGCCGGCCAGGGCCTCGAACGCCGAGTCGTCGCCGTCGTTCCAGCCGCCGATGGCCAGGGAGACCTTGACGCCGTTGGCGTGGGCCCGGGTCACCAGCGCGGAGAGCTTGCCGGTGTCCGGGATGGCCTGGAGCGTGCCGTTGCCGTTGGGGAGGGCGAACGAGTAGTTGACGTGGGTGAGCTTGCCGTACTGGACGGCGTTGACGTCGCCCGCCCAGGACGGCAGGTAGCCGACGCTCTTGAAGCCGGCGGGCAGCGCCGCCTGGGCGGTGGGCGCGGTGGCGACGGCGACGGTCAGGCTCGTCGCCGCGGCGGCCAGGACGAGGCCCGCGGCGCCCCACCTGGAGGTGCGCCGGGGTGTTGCCGATGACTGCATGGACGTTCCCTTCGGAGGACTCGTGCCCATGGCGTCGCTCGTCCGCCGTCGTCCGCGCGGACGGGGTCGCGCGGGGGCGGTCGAGCACGCGGGGGTGCAGGGTCGCGAGGTGCAGGGTGCAGGGTGCAGGGGCGCGGGGTCGCGTCCTGCCGTGCGGAGGCGGCGATCCGCGCGGGGGGCGGACGCGGTGCGGGGGCCGGTGCTACGGCCGGGTCGTGCTCGCGTGGCGGGGTGACGTGACGCCGTGGACGGCGTTCATCGTCGTGCGTGTGTCTTCATCGACACGTCCCTTCACTACGGGCGGCAGCCGAGCCAGACCTTACTGGAGGGCTTGATTCAAGTCACGATAAAAGTGCTCCGGAGTGGTTCGGACCCTTCGCGGTCGTTGACCGGGTCGTCGGGCGGCGGCTATGAAGAGCACGTCCACGGGGGGTGGGCCGCGACGCCCCCGACCACGGTCCCGGAAGGTCCACCCGGCATGAGAAGACGTCTCGCGGCCCTCGGCGTCGCCGTGTCCTGCGCCGCCGCCCTCGCCGCAGCACCGGCCGCCGCAGCACCGGCCGCCGCAGCACCGGCCTCCGCAGCGGCGGCCGCCACAGCACCGGCCGCCACAGCACCGGCCGCCACAGCACCGGCCGCCACAGCACCGGCCGCCACAGCACCGGCCGCCACAGCACCGGCCTCCGCAGCGGCGGCGGCGTTCACGGCGGAGTTCGGCCAGGAGTCCACGTGGAGCACCGGCTACGGCGGCCGGTTCACGCTCACCAACACCGGTGACGCGGAGAGCACCGGCTGGGTCGTCGAGTTCGACCTCCCGGCCGGCTCGACCGTGGGCAACTCCTGGAACGCCGTGCTCACCCGCGACGGGCGGCGCCACCGGTTCGCCAACGCCGCGTTCAACGGCCGCGTCGCACCCGGCGGCACGGTGGGCTTCGGGTTCACCGTCACCGGCCTGGGCACGCCCGTCGCCTGCGCGGTGAACGGCGTGCCGTGCGGCGGCGTGCCGCGGCCCGACACGTCCCCGCCGACCCCGCCGACCGGCCTGCGCGTCACGGCGGTGACCGCCGGCTCCACGTCGCTGGCCTGGACCGCGTCGACCGACGACGTCGGCGTCACCGGCTACGAGGTGCTCTCCGGCGGCGCGCTGGTCGCCACGGTCACCACCCCGTCGGCGACCGTGGGCGGCCTGCTGCCGGGCACGGCCCACACCTTCACCGCGCGGGCGCGGGACGCGGCGGGCAACACCTCCCCGGCGAGCGCCGCCGTCACCGCGACCACCGCCCCCGCCGGCGCGGTCGTGGACGTCGCGACCGCGGCGCAGTTGCGGGAGGCGCTGGCGGCGGCCTCGCCGGGCCAGACCATCCGGATGGCGCCGGGCACCTACCGCGGCTCGTTCACCGCCACCCGGCCCGGCACCGCCGCCGCGCCCATCACGCTGACCGGCGCGGGCGCCGTGCTGGTCAACGACGGCCCGTCCGGCAGCGGCCCGAGCTGCCCCGCGCCCACCCCGGGCTGGGACCCCGGCTACGGCCTGTGGCTGCACGGCGCGCCGCACTGGAACCTCGTCGGGTTCACCGTGCGGGAGTCCAAGAAGGGCATCGTCGTCGACGACTCCCACCACGCCGTGCTCGACGGCGTGACGGTGACCCGGGTGGACGAGGAGGGCGTGCACTTCCGGCGCTCGTCCGCCGACGGCGTGCTGCGCGGGTCCACGATCACCGACACCGGCCTGGTGCAGCCCGGGTACGGGGAGGGCGTCTACATCGGGTCGGCGGGTTCCAACTGGGATTGCCACGGGAACACCGGCGGCGTCGACCGCAGCGACCGCGTGCAGGTGGTGGGCAACCGCATCGGCCCCGGCGTCGCCGCCGAGCCCGTCGACGTGAAGGAGGGCACGTTCGACGGCGTGGTCCGGGGCAACGCGTTCGACGGGACCGGCGTCTCCGGCCAGAATTCCGCCGACTCGTGGATCGACGTCAAGGGCGTCGGCTACCTCATCGAGGACAACACCGGCACCTTCGGCGGACCCGGCCCGTTCGCCAACGGCTACGAGACGCACAACCCCGTCACCACGCCGTCGTTCCCGAACGGGTGCGGCAACACGTGGCGCGGCAACCGCTCCGACCTGGGCGGGGTGGGGCAGTACGCGATCCGGGTCACGTCGACCTCGAAGTGCGCCGGGCGGCTGAACGTCGTGCACGCGTCGAACACCGTGACGGGGGCGGTGGTCGGCCTGACGAACATCGCCGTCACCCCCTGACGGCCTGCCCGGCCGCTGCGCCGACCGTGTCGACGGCGTGGTTCCGGCGCTTCGGGGAACACGGGCGGATACCGTTGTCCCGATGTTGCCTGATGCCCTGGAGCGCGCATGGGACTTCGGCGGGGTGCGCTGGTCGCGGTCGAGGTGGTGCTCGTATTCCTGGCGGGTCTGGCGATCAACGCGGCGAGTGACCAGCTGCCCGGCTGGATGGGTGAACCGCGGGTGGTTTGGCCTGTCCTCCTGCTCGTGCTCTGCCTCACGCTCACCACGACCTTGCGGGGGCGGCCGGCGGAGCCGGGACTGCCGCAGGTTTGGAGCGTCCCCGCGCGCAACCCGAACTTCACCGGACGGGCCGCCGAACAGCGGTGGGTGTTCCACCGGCTGAAGCGGCACCGGAAGGTCGCCGTGTACGCGATGCGCGGAATGGGCGGCGTCGGCAAGACCCAAGTGGCGATCGAGTATTGCCACCGGTGGGCCAACCGGTACAGGGCCGTGTGGTGGATCGAGGCCGAGGACTCGACTCTCGTCCCCGGTCAGGTGGTACTCCTCGGGAACGCGATGGGGATGGTGTTGCCCAGCAGCACCGAAGAAGCCGTCGGTACCGTGCTGTCGGAGCTGAGGCGCCGCCGTGACTGGTTGCTGGTCTTCGACAACGCCGAGACCGTCGCCGCGGTCCGCCCGTACCTGCCCTCGGGGCGAGGACACGTGCTGGTGACGACCCGCCGCGCGGGGTTCGAGGCAATCGCCTCGGTACTCGACCTGGACACCTTTGAACGCGAGGATTCCACGGCCCTCCTCCGGGGGCGATTACCCGAGATCTCCCCGGAACGAGCCGATGAGTTGGCCGCCCTGCTGGAGGACCTGCCACTGGCCCTGGAACAGGCAGCCGCGTACCTCCGGCAGACCGCCGTCCCCTTGCCGGAGTACCTGAGCTGGTTGCGCGCCAGCCTCGATGTCGTCGCCACCCGTGGTCGGGACGTGCACCGCGGTCCGGAGCACGACAAGCTCGCCACCCTGTGGGAACCCCCGTTGCGGCGCATCGCGGAGGAGCACCTCGCGGCCGCGCAGCTCCTGGAGATCTGCGCCTACCTCGGCTCCGACGCGATCCCGCTCGACCTGTTCACCGGGAACGCGGTGTCCGGGAACGCCGTGTCGTTGCCATCCCCGTTGGACGTGGCGGTGAAGGACCCGCACGGCGGCTTCGCGGACGCGGTCGGCGTTCTCGTGGACTACTCACTGCTGAGGCGTGTGAACGGCGACCTCCTGATCCACCGCATGGTACGTCTGGCTGTGCGCGTGCGGACAGCGACCGCTCTGAGCCCTTCAGGCGCGTTGCGCCCCTTGGACAGCGCCGGGAACCTCCTCGTAGCGGACCTGCGCACCAGACCGCCCCGGTTGGCAGGGGCGTGGCCAAGGTGGCGGCAGTTGCTCTCCCACGTCCTGGTCTACGGTGAATTCGACGCTGATCCGACCACGCGCGGCTGGTTGCTCCGCAGGGCCGGTGCCTACCTGCTCGAAACCGGGCAGCTGAACGACGCCCGGCTGATCCTCGAACGCGCGCTCCGGATCAGTGAGGCCGCCTACGGGCCCCGCGGACCGGAAGTGGCCGTGCACCTCAGTGACCTGGCGGTCGTGCTGACCGAGTCGGGACGACCGGGAGAAGCTCGACAGCTGCTCCAGCGAGCCTTGACGATCACCGAGAACGCCTGCGGACCCCATCATCCGGCCGTGGCTGTCCGGATGAACAACCTCGGCATCGCCCTGCACGAGTCAGGTCTCACCGCTGAGGCGTTTCCCCTGATCCAGCGCGCTCTTGCCATCACCGAGGCCGAGTACGGACCGGAACACCCGGTTGTCGCGCTCCGCCTGAACAACCTCGGAGTCGTCATCCGCGGTCTTTTCCCGAACCGGACGGACGAGGCCGTGACCCTGCACCGGCGTGCCCTGGGGATCGTCGAGGCCGTTCGACCACCGGGTCACCCCGATGTCGCATCGGCGATGAACCACCTCGGTGCGGCCCTGCTCGACCTGGGACGTCCGCTCGAGGCCCGTGGCCTGTTGGGGAAGGCGCTCGAGATCGCCGAGGCGGTGCACGGTCGGGACCACCCGGAGGTCGCGACCGTGCAGACGAGCCTGGCGATGGCCTTGCGCATGCTGCACAGCCCCGCCGACAACAGGTTGCTGCTCGAAGCGCGGGAGTTGCTGGAGCGTGCGCTCGCGAGCAGTGGGTCGGTCTACGGCGGTGACCATCCCGTTATCGCAACGCGGTTGGACAACCTGGGGCTCGTGCTGCGCGAACTGGGGCAGTTCGACCGTGTCCAGGCCCTTTTTCGGGGGAGGAGGCACGGGCGAGCCCTGTACGAGCAGGCAAGGTCCCTCCACGAACGAGCACTGGTGATCACCGAAGCTGCTTGTGGCCCCGGCCACCCGGACGTGGCCAAGCGCCTGAACAGTCTGGCTGGTGCGTGGCGCGACCTCGGTCGGCTGGACAGGGCGATCCCGCTGCTGGAACGCGCCCTGGCGATCACCGTCGGTGTGTTCGGTCCTGATCACCGCGATGCGGCGGCGAGGTTGACCGAACTCGGTCGCGCGTTGAGCGATGTCGGGCGGCAGGACGAGGGGAAGCGGTTGATCACCCACGCCTGGGCGGTGCGGGAGCGCCTCGCTCGTGAGGCCCTTGAGCCGCTCGACGGCGGTTCGTGATGAGGTGTGGTGCCAGGGGCGGGGGGAAGTGTCCCCCCGCCCGGCGGGGCGGCTACCCGAAGGTGACGACCAGGCGGCCGTCCGAGGCGTAGGACCAGTTCAGCGCGCCGGCGTAGGAGGCGCACCGGGAGCCGTTCGCGCCGGCCCAGAACTGGTTGGTGGCGTCGACGTTCCCGATCGTCCGGTCGTTCGCGCCGCTGCCGCTGCGGCACGACGTGTTGCCGCGGAACACCGAGCTGCCACCGTCGAAGGTGAAGTTGCGCTCGGCGTTGTCGATGCTCACGTTGTCCGAGATCGTCATGGCGCCGAGGTTGCGGTTGTAGGTGAAGCCGTGCTTGCCGTTGTCGTAGGCGATGTTGCGGCGGATGACGTGGTTCACGCCGATGTCCTCGCCGCCGAGCTTGTAGCCGTTGCGGTCGCCGTTGCCCGCCTGGCCGCCGTTGCTCAGCGTGCCGTTGCCGTACGCCAGCGAGTCCTCGATGGTCACCACGCCGATCGGGCCCGTGTCGGTCTTCGTGAACAGGTCCCAGCCGTCGTCGATGTTGTTGTGCGCCACGGCGTAGCGGAAGACGTTGCCGGGGCCGGAGGTCAGCTTCGCGGCGAAGCCGTCGGCGTCCTCGCCGTCCGAGTCGGCGTTGTCGTGCGACTCGGCGCTGAGGATCAGGTTGTTGGCCGGCCACTGGTCCTTCGGCGTGGTGGAGAGCATCCGCGAGAGCTGGAGGCCGGTGTCGCGGTTGAAGCGCGTGATCGTGCGCTCGAAGACGTTGTTGCTGCCGCCCACGAAGATGCCGTTGTCGCCGGCGCGCTCGACCACGATGCCGCGCACGTGCCAGTAGTTGCCGTTCACGGCCAGGCCCCGGTTGGCCGGGTCCTCGGCCTGCGCCGAGAAGTTCAGCACCGGCGTCTCGCCCGGGTAGGCGAACAGGTCCGTGCGGTCGCTCGCGGTGCCGTTGTTGCCCTGCGGGATGGTCACCGTCTGCGCGAAGCGGTAGGTGCCGCCGCGCAGGTAGATGGTCTGGCCGGGGGTGACGCGGGCGATCGCGGAGGTGAGCGTCGTCGGGGCCGCCTCGGTCCCCGCGGCGCTGTCGGTGCCGTTCGGCGCGGCGTACAGCGCGGAGCCCGGCGGCAGGGTCGTGGTCGTGGTCGTCGTCGTGGTGGTCGACGTGGTCGTGCTCGTGGTGGTGCTCGTCGTCGTGGTGGTGGTCTGACCGCCGTCGGTCGGGGTGAGCGTCCACTGCTTGGTGGCCGCGCCGTCGCACGAGTTGGTCTGCACCGGGGCCCCGGCGGCGCCGGAGTTGTCCTTGACGTTCGCGCACTTGCCGCCGTTGGTGTCGACCACCCGGTAGTTGGCGCCGCTCGCGGTCACCGCCCAGGTCTGGCCGGCCGCACCCGTGCACGCCTGCTGCTGGATCGCCTTGCCCGCGCTGGTCGACCCGCCCTGCACGCCGACGCACAGGCCGCTGGCGACGGAGGTGATCCGGAACCCGCCGGCGACCGCCGTCAACGTCCACTTCTGGCCGGCCGTGCCGCCGCACGCCGCCTGCTGGAGCTGCACGCCCGCCGCCGAGGACGCGCCGGGCACGTCGAGGCAGTGCCCGCTGCCCGCGTTCTTCACCACGTACGTCCCCGCGCCGACCGCGGCGGAGGCAGGGGTGACGACCGGCCACGCCACGAGCGTGGCCGCCAGCGCGGCGGCGGAGGCGACGGCGAGCACCGCGGCGCGGCGACCGCCTGGTCGTGTCGCCCAGGTGACTGCGGGCTGCTCGGGCGTTGTCATGGGAACTCCACTTCCGAATGATTCCGGTGAGGCGTGCCGAACCGGTCCCGAGGGCGCGCGGAAGAAAGCGGCGGACTCGGGAATGCGCTACCGGCGTGAACGGGGAACTCGTTTCCCGTCGGATGCTAGGAGGTCGCCGACACCCGGTCAACGAGTCGTCCCGGCGAGGTGCGCCGGTATTGGTAGTCGAATCCCGTCGAACGACGAGGTCATCGCCCCCGGGGCTGTGGCCTGCGGCTTCGGTCGGGAATTCGGCCTGGTCACGCTTGTGAACGAATTGCCCGCTCGTCGGTCACATTCGTGAACAGGAAGGCGGTGTCGAGGGGTGTCGAAGCGTTTTTCCCGCCGCACTACCGGCCGGTAACCGAGCTGCGGGTGCGGCGGTGGACCGGACGCGGGGCGGGATGCCGATGTGGCCGCCGCGCGGTTGTGGCGGGCTGTCCGGCGACCGCCCGCCGGCAAGGGAGTGGAAGCGTTCCCGGAGGGCCGGTGAACCGCCGGTGATCCGTTCGGCGATGCCCCGGCGGTTCCTCGGGTGATCGCCGAACGGTGGTCCCGCCGGTGTCCGCACCCGATGGCCGTGGCCGGTGGTCGTGGTCGGTGGTCGCATCGCCCGCGAACCGGCGGCCGGTGTTGCCGGGGAAGGGGTGCGATCATCTCGCGCAAAGCGCGAACCGTTTTCACCCGATGGCTTGATCTTGACCATCACGCCCATTTCACACCACCCCTGACCTGCGGTTCCGCTTTTAGGTTAGGCTCTCCTAAATGTTTTCGTGTTGCGAGGCCGGGTAACCGGTGGCAACGTTCGCAAGGCCGAGAACTGTTGTCTGGAGGAAGCGGACATGACCACCACAGAAATGCCCGCCGTCAGCGAGTGCACCGTCACCGGCTGTTCGTACAACCACGACGGCTGTCACGCTTTCGCGATCACCGTCAGCGGTGAGAACGGGGCGGCCGACTGCGGCACCTTCATCCCGCTGGCGCGCAAGGGCGGACTGCCCAAGGTCGTCGCGCAGGTCGGCGCCTGCTCGCGGGTCGACTGCTCGTTCAACGCCAACATGGAGTGCACCGCGCCGGGCGGCGTGCGGGTCGGGCCCGGTGAGGGCGACCACGCCGCGAACTGCCTCACCTACACGCGAGGCTGACCCGCCGCGGCGTCGGGCCGCGACCGAGGGGCGCCGCACCGGTACGGGTGCGGCGCCCTCGTCGTGCGCGGTGCGACCAGGGGGACGCCGGAACCAATGCGGGCGAGTGCGGGAGGTGCCGTCCGCCCGGCCGGACGGCGGGTCGTCGCGGCGGCGGTGGCGCTCCAGGACCGGGCGGACGCGGTGATCCTCGGCTGCGCGCGGCCCGGCGAGACCTCGTGCGAGGTGGCCCGGCACGGCCGGGTGGTCGCGGGGCACTACAGCCGGCTCTCCGGCTGGGCCGCCGACCTGGCGGGGACCGGCCTCGGCCCACCCGCCCGCGAGCTGCGCGAACTGGAGGCGCGGCTGCGGGCGCGGGTGGGCCGCTCGACCGGTCAGGCCGGGGGTTCGGGGCGCTGAGCGCCGCTCAGGCCCAGTTCCTCGGCCTCCTCCGCGTCGGGCATCTCGGGGTCGCGCCACTCCTCGGCCCTGGTCGGGGTGCCCGAGCGGAGTTCGCCCTCCATCTCGTGCTTGAGCTGCTCGTCGACCTTCGGGCCGTGCTGGGTGCTTCCGCGCTCCACGGGTCCACCTCCGGTGTTCGTGCCGTCGAACGCGTGGTGTACCCGGCAGCGGGCGGGCCATGCCCCCGCCACCCCTTCCGGGTGGTCGCGCGCGGTCCCCGCGGCAGTAGCAGGACACCCTGTTCGGCCTCGACCAGGCC
>NZ_JBPKJK010000238.1:0-10055 GCF_051756985.1 Saccharothrix sabaoui | reverse complement strand
TGCGGCCCGGCGGGTGCGGGTGTCAGCCGGCGAGGCGCGCGGGCAGGTGTTCGTAGCCGCGCAGGATGCGGGTGTCGCGGCGCGACGCGCCCGGCAGCAGGCGGAGCCGGGGGAAGCGTTCGGCCAGCACCCGCAGGCCCACCTCGCCCTCCATCCGGGCCAGCGCCGCGCCCAGGCAGTAGTGCCGCCCCGCCGAGAACGAGACGTGCTCGCGGGCGTTGGCCCGGCGCACGTCGAACCGGCCGGGGTCCTCGAACACCCGCGGGTCGCGGTTGGCCGCGGCGAGGATCGTGGTGACCAGCGCGCCCGCCGGCACCTCGACGCCCGCCACGGCGGTGGCGCGCACGCTCGTCCGGCCGGTCAGCAGCACGGGCGGGTCGACGCGGAGCACCTCGTCCACCGCGTTCGGCCACGCCGAGGGGTCCTGCGCGAGCACCTCGCGCTGGTCGGGGTGGTCGTGCAGCAGGGCGATGCCGTTGCCGAGCAGGTTCACCGCGGTCTCGAACCCGGCCGCGAGCACCAGCCCGGCGGTGGCGCGCAGTTCGAGGTCGTCCAGGCCGACGCCGTCCTCGCGGGCGGCGACGAGTTCGCTCAGCAGGTCGTCGCCGGGGTCGGTCCGCAGCCGGCGCAGGTGGTCGGCGAGCCAGGCGTCGAACTCGGCGAGCGCCGCCTCGACGGCGCGGAACCGCCGCCACGGCAACCCCATGTCGAGGCTCGGGGCCGCGGCGGCGCCCAGCTCCAGCACCCGCCGCCGCTCCCCCGGCGGCACGCCGAGGACCTCCGCGATCACCGTGACGGGCAGCAGGGCGCAGTACGCGTCGACCAGGTCCACGGGCCCGGCGGGGTCGATCGCGTCGAGCAGCCCGTGGGCGGTGCGCTCGGTGAACGCGCGCAGCCGCTCCACCGCCCGCACGGTGAACACCCGGGTCACCAGCTTGCGGTAGCGGGTGTGCGCGGGCGGTTCGCTCACCAGCAGCGAGGGCGGCGCCATCGGGTGCAGCACGGTGGAGGCGGACCAGTGGGACAGCCGCGCCCACGCCCCGTCGCCCGAGGGGCCGACGCCGCTGCGGAAGTCACCGCCGGTCAGCACCTCCTTGACCGCGGCGTGGCTCGCGGTGAGGTGGGAGAAGCGGCCCCGGACGAGGGGTCCCCGCGCGCGGATGTCGTCGAACAGCCCGCTCAGCTCCGCCGCGGACGACGTGCCCGACTCCACGAACAGGCGGGCCTGGGGGTCACCGCGCCGGGCGGCGGCACGCAGGGCGGCGCGCGGCACGCCGTGCCCCAGTCCCCACCGCACGACCGGTTTGACCAGCTCGGCCCCTGACGGGAGCTTCACGACCGCCACCCCGCACCCCCACTTCTGGCACTGGCTAGTACCCGAAACCCTAGCCCGACGCCGGGGGCCCGCCCAGTACCGGGAACCCCCGCGTTCCGTCAAATGCGACACGGTCACCCGTCAGCGTGCACTTTCTCTTACGCACCGCGATAACCGCAGCTCAAAGCACTGCTCGGGGTGGGTGACAGCGTCACTCGATGGTCCATCCGGCCGGTGGACGCGGCCCGGCGGGGTGACGATCGGACCGCATGGCGACATGCGACAACGAGGAGGTTCTCCATGCGCAACACGATCCGGCTCATCGCCGCGTTCACCCTGTCCGTGCCGTTCCTGCTGGGCGCCGCCGGGCTCGCGTCGGCGCACGCCGACGAAGCGTCGTACGAGCACCACGTGTCGGTGGCGACAGCCGAGGGCGCCGGGTTCCACGGCGTCTGGTCGGGCACCGACGGCGAGGGCGCGTACTACTACGAGGCCGAGGCGTGGGCCGACGAGAACGGCGCGTACAGCAGCGAGACGGGCGCGGTGGCCGGCGGCTGGCACGACGACGGGCCCGGGTGGGGCGGCGACGCGCACTTCTGGAACGAGGTGTCCTACGCGGGCGAGGAAGGCGCCTACCACGAGAGCACCCACAGCAGCGCGGGATGACCTCCGCGCGATGACGCAGTGACCTTGCCGGGTGGTCCGCCGCGCCCGCGGGACGCGGCGGACCACCTCGCGGTTCAGGGGGACGGCGTCCGGAAGCCGGGCAGCAGGGCGGCGAGCCGGTCGTGGTCCGGGACGACGAGGACGCGGCTGCCGTCGGTGCGCGCGACGAGGCCGCGGGCGACCAGGGCGTCCAGCACGGCCGCCCCCAGCGCGCCGCCCAGGTGGGGCAGGCGGTGGGTGCGGTCGAGGCACGCGGTGGCGAGCTTGCGGCGGCCCGGGTCGAGCGCGGCCGGGTCGACGCCCAGCTCGGCGAACGCGGCGGGGTCCGGGCCGGACGACAGCTCGTCGCCGAGGCCGTCCGGCGCGGTCAGCGCGCCGCGCTCGACGAGGGTGGCGAGCACCGTCACGCCCAGCCGGCCCGCGGCGTGGTCGTAGCAGGTGTGGGCGAGGTCGGCGGGTGACGGGGCGCGGCCGGGCGCCGGGACCGCGTGGGCGTAGCGGGCCAGGGCGGCGAGCACGTCGCCCAGGCCGGGGGCGGCCCGGTACACGGCGTGCCGGCCGGTGTGCTCGACGGAGACCAGGTCGCGGGCGCGCAGCCGGGCCAGGTGGTTGCCCAGGCGGGAGGCGCTGACGCCGATCGCGTCGGCGAGCTGGCTCGACGTGTGCGGCCCCTCGGCGGCGAGCAGCTGCAACGCGGTGAGGCGCACCGGGTCCGCGAGTTCGGCGGCCAGCCCGGTGACCGCCGCGACCACCCCGTTCCCCGGGTCCACCCACCCCGTCACACCCGGCACGTTACCACCCTTCAGGTGGACATGAATGGTGACCACGACCTACATTCACCATTCAGGCTTCGATGAAGGGTGGGTTTGTGGACGTCGAGCTGTGGCTGCGCCGCCTGATGTGGGGCCGCGGCGTGTCGGCCGCGGGTGACGGCCTGTGGTTCACCACGTGGGCGCTGTACTTCACGCGCGTCCAGGGCCTGTCCCCCGTGCTGGTGGGCGTGGCGATGGCCGCGGCGGGCGCGGTCGGGCTGGCCGCGGCGGTGCCGCTGGGCGCGCTGGCCGACCGGTTCGACGCGCGGCACGTGCTGGCGGCCACCACCACCGTGCGCGGCCTCGCCGCGGCCGGCTACCCGTTCGCCGCGGACACCTGGGCGTTCGTGCTGGTCACCGTCGTGTTCGTGGCCCCGGTGAACGGCGGCAACGCGGCCCGCACCGCGCTCGTGGCCGGCCTGGTGCCCGACGAGGCGCGGCGGGTCGCCGCACTGGCCCGGCAGCGGGTCGCGCAGCACGTCGGGTACGCCGCGGGCGCGGGTGCGGGCGCGCTCGTGCTGACCGCCGACGACCCGGCCGCCTACCGCGCGGCGATCGTGGCGAACGCGCTGACCTTCGCCGTGCTCACGGCCGTGGCCCTGTCCGCCCCGGAACCCGCGCGGCCCGCGCCGCCCGGGGACGGCGCCCGGACGCGCTCACCGCTGCGCGACGGCCCGTACCTGGCGGTGGCCGCCGCGACCGCGGTGCTGTCGCTGTGCTGGGCGATGCTGTCCACCGGCCTGCCGCTGTGGACGTCCCGCTCGCTGCCGCTGTGGCTGAGCGGCGTCGTGGTCGTGGTCAGCTCCGTCGGCATCGCCGCGCTCCAGGTGCCCGCGACCCGCCTGGCGACCACCACGTCCCGGGCGGCGCGCACCGCCGCCGCGTCGGGTGCGCTCCTGGCCGCCGCCTGCGTGCTGCTGGCGACGACCGACCTCGTCCCGAGGACGGCGGGCGTCGTGGTCGTGGTGGTCGCGGGCCTGCTGCACCTGGCCGGCGAGCTGGGCTGCGTCACGGCGGGCTGGCGGCTGTCGCTGTCCCTGATGCGCGAGGAGGCGCGGGGCGCCTACCAGGGCGTCACCGAGGCGGCGACGGCCACGGCGCAGGTGGTCGGCCCGGCGTTCTTCACCCTGGGCCTCGGCGCGCTGGGCGCCGGCGGCTGGCTCCTGGCCGCCGCGGTGTTCCTCACCGCGGGCGCCGCCGTCCCGCCGCTGGCCCGCCGCGCCGCCGCTACGCGGGGTTGCGCGGGGCCTTCGCCAGCGCTTCCTCGACCGAGCCGACCACGGTGAGCACGCGGCTCAGGGCGGTCAGCCAGAGCAGGCGCGCCAGGCGGTGCTCCTCGGGCAGCACGACGACCAGTTCGAGACCTTCGTCACGGGTGCGGTTGTGCGCCTTGATCAGCGAGGACAGGCCGGCCGAGGCGACGAAACCGACCTCCTGGAGGTCCACCACGACCAGCAGGGCGCCGTCGCCCTTGGCCTTGGTCACGCCGTCGTCGAGCGCCTGGTCCAGCGCTTCGACCGTGCTCTGGTCGACGTCGCCGCCGACACCGACGAGGACCGCCTGGTCGTCGGCCAGTGGTTCGACCCGCGTGCGCAGGCCCGCTTCCGGGGTTGTCACGGCTCCACTCAACCACGTCCGCGCGGCGTCGGCGCGCCGGTCGCGGACCTCAGTCGTCCACTTCGGCCGCCACCCCGACGTCCTGGTCGGGCGGCACGGTGGCCAGGTAGGACCGCAGGGCGGCGGTCGTGCCGACGTCGCGGCCGGCGTGCTCGGACAGGTACCAGCGGTGCACCAGCACCTCGTGGAACAGCTCCGCCGGGGACAGCACGCCGAGCAGGTCGGGCGGCACCGCGGCCACCACCGGGTCGTAGACCTGCGCGCGCCACAGGTGCGCGGCGGTGGCGTCGGGCACGGGGTGGCCGTCGCGCTGCTCCAGGTAGGCGCGGAACGAGCGCAGGTCGTTGAGCAGCCGCAGGGCCTGGTTCTCCTGGGCCTCCAGGCCGGTGAGGCGGAACAGCTCGCGGCGGTGCTGGCCGACCTCGGCGACGCGGATGTCCACCCGCAGCCGCGCGCCCCGCTCCGAGGTGGTCAGCTCGACCTCGTCGACGTCGAAGCCCAGGTCGTTGAGGCGGCGCAGGCGCTCGGCGACGCGGTAGCGCTGCTCGTCGAGGCGGAAGAACTCCTCGCGCGTCACCTCCTCCCACAGGGCGGCGTACCGCTCGGGCACGCTGTCGGCCACCTCGACGGGGTCGATGTCGGCGTGCAGCACGCCGCCCGCCTGGAGGTCGAGCAGCTCGCCGCCGATGCGCTCGCGGGCCAGGTCCACGTCGTAGGTGCGCTGGCCGGTGGACAGCGCCGGGTGCCGCTCCACGGTCTCGGCGTCCACGAGGTAGGCGGCGAGCTTGCCCGCGTCCAACCGGAACAGGGTGTTCGACAGCGAGCAGTCGCCCCAGAAGATGCCCGCCAGGTGCAGCCGCACCAGCAGTTCCACCAGGGTGCCGACCAGGCGGTCCGCGGAGTGCTCGCCGCGCGGGCTGGAGAACAGGTACCGGTAGGACATGCTGTGCTCGAGGTAGCGCGTGACCAGGATCGCCTGCTGGTCGTCGGGCCGGTCCACGCACAGCCCGAGCACCGTCACGGTGGGCAGGCCCTCGTGCTCGAAGTCGCCCAGCAGGGCGTACTCGTGGCGCGCCAGCGGCTCGGCGATCTCCTTGAGCGCGTAGACCCGCCCCTCGCTGGCCACGAACCGCACGACGTGCCGCGAGATGCCCCGCTGCGGCACGGTCAGCAGCAGCTCCTCGTCCCACTCCTCCAGGGGCTGCGCCCACGGGAGCGACAACAACCCGCCCGCCTCGGTGGCGGGCGGGCGGAACAGGAATCGCATGGGGCCTCCCGCTGTGCGCCGACGCCCGGACGCTACCCGGCGACGTCACCCGAGCGGGTGGACCTAGGGCGTCACCGTGAGGAACAGGAAGGCGCTGAACACCACCAGGTGCACCGCTCCCTGGAGGACGGTGGCCCGCCCGGACACCACGGTGAGCGTGCCGACGGCGGCGGTGAGGGCGAGCAGCACCAGCTCCTTGCCGCCCAGGCCGAGCACGAGGGGACCGCTCATCCAGATCGAGGCGACCGCGATGGCCGGGATGGTCAGCCCGATGCTGGCCATCGCGGAGCCCAGGGCGAGGTTCATGCTGACCTGGAGCCGGTCGCGCAGGGCGGCCCGCACGGCGGCCACCGTCTCCGGCATCAGCACGAGCAGCGCGATCAGCACGCCGACCAGGGACAGCGGCGCGCCGATGGCCTCCACGGCGGACTCCAGCGCCGGTGACGCGGCCTTCGCCAGCCCCACCACGGCGACCAGGCACACCAGCAGCAGGCCGAGCGAGGTCAGCGCGGTCCGCCCGGACGGGGCGGCGGCGTGGTCGTCGCGGGTGGCGGTCTCCTCCCGGGGCAGGAAGTAGTCGCGGTGCCGCACGGTCTGCACGAACACGAACACCCCGTACAGCACCAGCGACATCACGCCCGCGAACGCGAGCTGCGCCCCGGAGAACGTGGGCCCGGCGGAGCTGGTGGTGAACCCCGGCAGCACGAGGCTGAGCGTGACCAGGGCGAGCGTCACGGCGAGCGCGCCGCCGGAGGCGTAGGAGCGGAAGCGCTGCACGCGGTGCCGCAGCGAGCCCGCCAGCAGCGCCAGGCCGACGATGCCGTTGCAGGTGATCATGACGGCGGCGAACACCGTGTCGCGGGCCAGCGTGGCCGCCTTGTCGCCGCCGGAGGACATGAGCGTGACGATCAGCGCGACCTCGATCACGGTGACCGCGACGGCGAGGATGAGCGTGCCGAACGGTTCGCCGACGCGGTGCGCGACCACCTCGGCGTGGTGCACCGCGGCGACCACGCCGCCGCCCAGCCCCGCGCACACGAGGACGAGCAGGACGGCGTCGAGGTCCCGCCCCCAGGACACGACCAGCGCGACGAGCCCGAGGACGGGCAGCGCGACGCTCCACTTCGGCAGGGTGGCGTCCCCCGCGGCCCGCTCGCTCACGACCCCCCTCCCGAGGTCGTGCCGTCCCGTCCGCACACCGTCACCCTCAAGCCGCGCCTCCGTCGTCTCCGCCGGTCAGGTCGCCGTCAACCCTAGGCCAGAGGTGCGGTGGCCGCCCGGTCACGGCGAGTAGGGGACCTCGCCCTCGAAGATCACCTCGCCGTTCCCGTCGAGGACCCTGATGCGCAGTTCGGTGACCTCGGGCACGAGGGTGGTGCCGGGCGGCACTTCGAGCACGAACGTGCCGTCCGCCACCACCGCCCCCACCGGTTCGCCGCCGTCGACCGCCGCGGTCATCGCGGCGGCGTCGGCGGGCACCTGGCCCGCCAGGACGTGCCGCGCCACGGTGATGCGGCCGTCGTACCGGAAGCGGACGGGGAGGCCGACGGGCTCCAGGACCGACACCCGCCGCGACGCCGTGTCCGACGTCTCGGGGCGGCAGACGACCAGGCGGGTGGCGCTGCGGCCGACGACGAGGCCGTCGACGTGCGCGCCTGGCCGGTAGGAGTCCGGGTCGACGACGGGGGTGGACGAGTCGGCCAGGCAGTCGCCCAGCAGGCGCCCCGCCTCGGACGCCCGGTCGGGGTCGGGCCCGTCGGGCCGGTCGCGGAGCACCACCGCCGGGGTGCCGGCGGCGGGCAGCGGCTCGCGGTCGACGGTGATGGACGTCCCGGCCGGGTTGGTGTGGGTCATCGCGACGTAGAGGTGGTCGGCGACCTCGGTCCCGACGTCGTAGGAACCGTGCCTGCCGGTGCCGGAGACCACCGGGGCCGCCGCGTCGGTGGTGCCCGCGACGACGCCCTCCCGGGTGACCAGCAGGCCGTTCAGGTCCGACACGGTGGTCGTGGTGGACGTGGTCTGGCAGAACAGGGGCTCCCCCGCCGCGCGGACCGCCACCACGTCGACCTCGGGGCGGTCCTCGCCCAGCACCGGGGTCCAGCGGGAGCGGTCGGGGTAGTCGTCGGCGAGCCCCCGCGCGCGGAGCGCGGACCAGCAGCGGTCCAGCGCCACGCCGGTCGCCACCGCGCCGAGCGAGCCGCGCGGGCCGTCGGCGGGCGGCGTGGTGGCGGACCGGACGTCGGGCGCGTCGCGCAGCACGACCACCGCGCCCACGACCAGAGCGGTCACGGCGGCGGCCGCGGCGGCGGTCAGCGCGGGCGGTGTCCGGCGGCGGGGGCGGTCGATGCCGTCCTCGAAGTCGGCGCGCAACCGGGCCCGCAGGTCGGGCGGCAGCGGGCGGTGCTCGGGCAGGCCGGGGATGGTCACGGCTGGTCCTCCGTCACGGCTGGTCCTCCGTCGCGCCCGGGCCGGGTGGTGGGGCGAGGTCGCGCAGCCGGGCGCGGGCGCGGGACAGGTTGGCGCGCACGGTGACCTCGGCCAGCCCGAGCTGCGCGGCGGCGTCGGCGACCGGCAGGCCGCCGAGCAGGCACAGCTCCGCCGCCCGCCGCTGGGCGCGGGGCAGGCGGCGGACGGCCTCGACGACCCGCCGCAACCGGTCCCGCTCGTCGAGCCGGTGCACGACGGCGTCGGCGTGGTCGGGCTCGGCGACCGGCCCGGCGACCCGCCGCAGCAGCCGCGTGCGGCGGGCGGAACCCCGGTGCGCGGTGCGCGCGACGTTGCCCGCCATGGTGAAGAGGAGGGGCAGCGCGCTGTCGCGGACCAGTTCGACGTCGGCGCGGGTGCGCCAGGCGGTGAGGAACGTGGCCGACGTGACGTCCTGGGCCTGCTCCCACGACCCGGTCAACCGGTACGAGTGGTTCCACACGGCTTCGACGTGCCGCTCGAACAGCACGCCGAAGGACTCCCGGTCACCCCGCCGCCACAGCTCGGCGTCGGCGGGGCCCGGCGGCGGGTCAGTCCCGTCCGCCGTCACGACGGCGCCCGGATCGGCATCGGTGCTCACGTGGACGAGGTGCCGGCACCCGCCCGAGTGTTGCAGTCCGGGTGTTGCAGTCCGGGTGTTGCAGTCCGGGTGGGGTCAGCCGGCGAGGGCGAGCACGGCGTTGCTGCGCTCGGGGTCGCGCAGCAGCCGCAGCGACTCCTTCTCCAGCTGGCGGATGCGCTCCTTGGTCAGGCCCAGCTCGCGCGCGACCTCCTGGAGGGTGCACGGGCGGCCGTCGTTCAGGCCGTAACGGCGGCTGATGATGCGCGCCTGCCGCTCGGGCAGGGTGTTCACCAGGGTGCGCAGCTCGGCGGTCAGCTCGGCCTGCTCGACGACGTCGTGCGCCTGCACGCCGTCGGTGTCCTCGATGAGGTCGGCCACGGACGTGGTGCCGTCCTGGCCCACCGGGGTCTCCAGGCTGATCGCGTCGCGGCTCGCGCGGCGCAGGTCCACCAGGCGCGCCACGGCCATGCCGGTGGCCTCGGCGACCTCCTCGACGGTCGGGTCGCGGTCCAGCTCGCCGCGCAGCCGCCGTTCGACCTTGGCCGCCTTGTTCAGCTCCTCGACCACGTGGACGGGCAGCCGCACCGTGCGGGTCTGCTCGGCCAAGCCGCGCTCGATGGCCTGCCTGATCCACCACACGGCGTAGGTGGAGAATTTGAAGCCCTTGGTGTAGTCGAACTTCTCGACCGCGCGGATCAGGCCGATGTTGCCCTCCTGCACGACGTCGAGGAAGGGCAGGCCGCGCCGGGAGTGCTTCTTGGCGACCGCGACGACCAGGCGCAGGTTGGCCCGCACCATGTGGTCCTTGGCGCGCCCGCCCTCGTGCACGACGGTGCGCAGCACGCGGCGGCGCTCGGCGTCGAACGGGGCGGTCTCGCCCGCGTCGGCGGCGCGCAGCAGCTCGGCGGCGTACACGCCCGCCTCGATGCGCCGGGCCAGCCGGACCTCCTCCTCCGCGGTGAGCAGGGCGGTCGAGCCGACCTCGCGCAGGTAGTGGCCCACCAGGTCCTCGTCCTGGGTCCACTGACGGCGGGACGGGGCGGTCTGGGTGGTCGACGGCACAGCGGTCTCCTTCACCTGGGGTCGCGCGACGAGGGCGTGGACGGGCGACCTGCGACTGTCGAGGAGGTTCGCCCTGTGCCCCGGATCGGGGCTGCACCCTGTCCAACGAAACCCAACCGGTCCGTATTCCGCCCCGGGGGTGGGGGCGATCACGTGTGGTGACCGCCCCCACCGGGTCAGGCCCGTTCGAGCCGTTCCAGGCGCTCGACCAGCGGACGCAGCTCGCGCTGGACCACGGCCGCGACGAGGGCGGCCGGGTCCTGGCCCGCG
>NZ_JBPKJK010000237.1:0-10299 GCF_051756985.1 Saccharothrix sabaoui | reverse complement strand
GGCGCGGCAGGACCGACCGGCCGGTCAGGTAGGCGTCGACGCCCGCCGCGGCGGAGCGACCCTCGGCGATGGCCCACACGATGAGCGACTGGCCGCGGCCCATGTCGCCGGCCACGAAGACGCCGTCCACGGAGGTGGCGTACGCGTCGTCGCGGGCCACGTTGCCGCGCGGGTCGAGGGTGACGCCCAGGTCGGTCAGCAGGCCGTCCTTCTCCGGGCCGACGAAGCCCATGGCCAGGGTCACCAGCTGGGCCGGGATCTCGCGCTCGCTGCCCGGCACCGGCTCGAACCTGCCGCCCGCGGCCCGCACCTCGACGAGGCGCAGGGACTGCACGGCCCCGGACTCGTCACCGGTGAACTCCACCGTGGACACCGAGTACAGCCGCTCGCCGCCCTCCTCGTGGGCCGACGTCACCCGGTACAGCATCGGGTAGGTCGGCCACGGGTTGGCTTCGGCGCGCTGCTCCGGCGGCCTGGGCATGATCTCCAGCTGGGTGACCGACAGCGCGCCCTGGCGGTGGGCGGTGCCCACGCAGTCCGCGCCCGTGTCGCCGCCGCCGATGACGACCACGTGCTTGCCGGCCGCCGTGATGGGGGGTTCGGCCAGCAGGCCCGCCGCGACCCGGTTCGCGCCCGGCAGGTACTCCATCGCCTGGTGCACGCCGGACAGCGAACGGCCCGGCACGGGCAGGTCGCGCCACGCCGTCGCGCCGCCCGCCAGGACCACCGCGTCGTAGGACGCGCGCAGGTCCTCGACGGTGACGTCCACGCCCACGTCGACGCCCGTGCGGAACTCGGTGCCCTCGGCGCGCATCTGCTCCAGGCGCCGGTCGAGCCGCCACTTCTCCATCTTGAACTCGGGGATGCCGTAGCGCAGCAGCCCGCCGACGGCGTCGGCCCGCTCCAGCACGGTCACCGCGTGCCCGGCCCGCGTCAGCTGCTGCGCCGCCGCCAGCCCCGCCGGGCCGGAGCCGACGACGGCCACCGCGCGACCGGTCTTCGCGACGGGCGGCTGGGGCGTGACCCAGCCCTCGTCCCACGCCCGGTCGATGATGGAGATCTCGACGCGCTTGATGGTGACGGGGTCGCCGTTGATGCCGACCACGCACGCCGCCTCGCACGGCGCCGGGCACAGGGTGCCGGTGAACTCTGGGAAGTTGTTCGTGGCGTGCAGCCGCTCGGCGGCCGCGCGCCAGTCCTCCTTCCACACCAGGTTGTTCCACTCGGGGATGAGGTTGCCCAGTGGACAGCCCTGGTGGCAGAACGGGATGCCGCAGTCCATGCAGCGCCCGGCCTGCTTCTCCAGCCGGGGCCGCTCGAACTCCTCGTACACCTCGCGCCAGTCGCGCAGCCGCAGGAACACCGGGCGGCTGCGCGGCGTCTCGCGCTGCGTGGTGAGGAAGCCGCGTGGGTCAGCCATGAGACGCCTCCATGATCGCCGCGTCGACGTCGCGGCCCTCCAGCTCGGCGCGGGCCTGCGCGGCCAGCACTCGCTTGTAGTCCTTGGGCATGACCTTGGTGAACCGCTCGACGGCGAGGTCCCAGTCGGCGAGCAGCGCGTGCGCCACGGCCGACTCGGTCTCGACGTAGTGCTTCTCGACGGCGGTCCGCAGGAACGCCCGGTCGGTGTCGTCCACCGGGTCGAGGTCGACCATCTCGCCGTTGACGCGCCCGACCGAGGCGTCGAGCACGTAGGCGATGCCGCCGGACATGCCGGCGGCGAAGTTGCGCCCGGTGGGCCCGAGCACGACGACGCGCCCGCCGGTCATGTACTCGCAGCCGTGGTCGCCGACGCCCTCGACGACGGCGAGCGCGCCGGAGTTGCGCACGCAGAACCGCTCGCCGACGCGGCCCCGGATGAACACCTCGCCGGACGTGGCGCCGTAGGCGATGACGTTGCCGGCGATGACCTGCTGCTCGGCGGCGAACTGCGCGTCGGGCACGGGTCGGATCGTGACGCGCCCGCCGGACAGGCCCTTGGCGACGTAGTCGTTGCCGTCGCCGACGAGCCGCAGGGTGATGCCGCGCGGCAGGAACGCGCCGAACGACTGGCCGGCGGTGCCGGTGAACGTGACGTCGATCGTGTCGTCGGGCAGGCCGGTCCCGCCCCAGCGCCGGGTGACCTCGGAGCCGAGCATGGTGCCGACGGTGCGGTTGACGTTGCGGACGGGCAGTTCGAGCCGCACCCGGTCGCCGGAGGCGATGGCGCCCTCGGCGAGCTGGATGAGCGTGTTGTCGAGCGCCTTCTCCAGCCCGTGGTCCTGGGTGACGACCTGGTGGCGCGCCGCGCCCTCGGGCAGTTCGGGCACGTGGAAGATGGGCGACAGGTCGAGCCCGGCGGCCTTCCAGTGGTCCACGGCGGCGCGGGTGTCGAGCAGGTCGGCGTGGCCGACGGCCTCGGCGAGGGTCCGGAAACCCAGGGAGGCGAGCAGTTCGCGCACCTCCTGCGCGATGAACTCGAAGAAGTTCACGACGTGCTCGGCCTTGCCCGCGAACTTGGCGCGCAGCGCGGGGTTCTGCGTGGCGACGCCCACGGGGCAGGTGTCGAGGTGGCAGACCCGCATCATGACGCAGCCGGACACGACCATGGGCGCGGTGGCGAAGCCGAACTCCTCCGCGCCGAGCAGCGCGGCGACGACGACGTCCCGGCCGGTCTTGAGCTGGCCGTCGGCCTGCACGACGATGCGGTCGCGCAACCGGTTGAGCAGCAGCGTCTGCTGGGTCTCGGCGAGCCCCAGCTCCCAGGGGCCGCCCGCGTGCTTGATGGACGACAGGGGGGACGCGCCGGTGCCGCCGTCGTGGCCGGAGATGAGCACGACGTCGGCGTGCGCCTTGGACACGCCCGCCGCGACCGTGCCGACGCCGACCTCGGAGACGAGCTTCACGTGGACGCGCGCCGCCGGGTTGGCGTTCTTCAGGTCGTGGATGAGCTGGGCGAGGTCCTCGATGGAGTAGATGTCGTGGTGCGGTGGCGGCGAGATGAGGCCGACGCCGGGCGTGGAGTGCCGGGTCTTGGCGATCCACGGGTACACCTTGCCGCCGGGGAGCTGGCCGCCCTCGCCGGGCTTCGCGCCCTGCGCCATCTTGATCTGGATGTCGTCGGCGTTGACGAGGTACTCGGAGGTGACGCCGAACCGGCCGGAGGCGACCTGCTTGATGGCGCTGCGCCGCGAGTCGCCGTTGGCGTCGGGGGTGAACCGCTCGGCGTCCTCGCCGCCCTCACCGGTGTTGGACCGCGCGCCCAGCCGGTTCATGGCGATGGCCAGCACCTCGTGCATCTCCTGCGAGATGGACCCGTAGGACATGGCGCCGGTGGCGAACCGCGTGACGATGGACGAGACCGGTTCGACCTCGTCGATCGGCACGGGCGGTCGCACGCCCTCCTTGAACGCGAACAGCCCGCGCAGCGTCATGAGCCGCTTGGACTGCTCGTCGACGGCCCGCGTGTACTCCTTGAAGATGTCGTACCGGCCGGAACGGGTGGAGTGCTGGAGCTTGAACACGGTGGTGGGGTTGAACAGGTGCGCCTCGCCCTCGCGGCGCCACTGGTAGTCGCCGCCGGTGGGCAGTTCGCGGTGGTGCGCCCGGACGCCGTCGGCCGGGAACGCGGTGCGGTGCCGCCGGGCGACCTCTTCGGCGAGGACGTCGAAGCCGACGCCGCCGAGCCGGGAGGTGGTGCCGGTGAAGCAGGTGTCGACGACCTCGGCGCCGAGGCCGATGGCCTCGAAGATCTGCGCGCCGGTGTAGGAGGCGACGGTGGAGACGCCCATCTTGGACATGGTCTTGCGGACGCCCTTGCCGAGCGCCTTGATCAGGTTGCGGGTGGCGACGGCGGGGTCGACGCCGGGCAGCTCCTCCACGGAGGCCATGGCCAGGTAGGGGTTGACGGCCTTGGCGCCGTAGCCGATGAGCAGCGCGATGTGGTGCACCTCGCGGGCGTCGCCCGCCTCGACGATGAGGTCGACCTGGGTGCGGGTCTTCTCCCGCACGAGGTGGTGGTGCACCGCGCCGGTGAGCAGCAGCGACGGGATGGGCGCGTGCTCGGCGTCCACGCCCCGGTCGGACAGCACGACGAGCCGCGCGCCGTCCCGGATGGCCCGGGACACCTCGGAGCGGATCTCGTCGAGCCGCCGCACGAGGGCCTCGCCGCCGCCCGCGACGTCGTAGAGGCCGCGCACGGTGAACGTGCGGAACTCGGGGAGGGTGCCGTCGTCGTCGACGTGGACGAGCTTGGCCAGCTCGTCGTTGTCGAGCACCGGGAACGGCAGCGAGATGCGCCGGCAGGAGGTGGCGTCGGCGGCGAGCAGGTTGGGTTCCGCGCCGAGGGTGGCGTGCAGCGAGGTCACCAGCTCCTCGCGGATCGCGTCCAGCGGCGGGTTGGTGACCTGCGCGAACAGTTGCGTGAAGTAGTCGAACAGCTGGCGCGGCAGGTCCGAGAGCGGCGCGAACGGGGCGTCGTTGCCCATCGAGCCGATGGGTTCGGCGCCGGTGCGGGCCATGGGTTCGAGCAGGAGCGCCAGCTCCTCCTCGGTGTAGCCGAACGCCTGCTGCCGCCGCACGAGCGAGGAGTGGGTGGGTACCTCGCGCTCGCGGTCGGGCAGGTCGGACAGGTGCAGGACGCCGTCGGCGACCCACTGCTCGTAGGGGTGCTCGGCGGCGAGCTGCCCCTTGATCTCCTCGTCGTCGATGATCCGCCCCTGGGCGGTGTCGACGAGGAACATGCGCCCGGGTTCCAGCCGGCCCTTGCGCACGATGGTGGCGGGGTCGAACTCCAGCACGCCGGCTTCGCTGCCGAGGACGACGAGGCCGTCCTCGGTGACCCAGTAGCGGGCGGGGCGCAGGCCGTTGCGGTCGAGGACGGCGCCGATGAGGGTGCCGTCGGTGAACGACACGAGCGCGGGGCCGTCCCAGGGTTCCATGAGCGTGGAGTGGAACTCGTAGAACGCCCGCCGCGCGGGGTCCATCTCGGTGTGGTTCTCCCACGCCTCGGGGATCATCATGAGCACCGCGTGCGGCAGGCTGCGCCCGCCCAGGTGCAGCAGTTCCAGCACCTCGTCGAAGGTCGCCGAGTCGCTCGCGCCGCGGGTGATGACCGGGAAGACCCGGGACAGGTCGCCGGGGACGAGGTCGGTGGCGAGCACGGACTCGCGGGCGTCCATCCAGTTGCGGTTGCCGCGCAGGGTGTTGATCTCGCCGTTGTGCGCCACGTACCGGTACGGGTGGGCCAGCGGCCACGACGGGAACGTGTTGGTGGAGAACCGGGAGTGCACGAGGCCGATGGAGCTGGTGACCCGCTCGTCGGTGAGGTCGGGGAAGAACCGCTCCACCTGGGGTTCGGTGAGCATGCCCTTGTAGACGACGGTGCGCCCGGACAGGCTCGGGAAGTACACGTCGGCGGCGTGCTCGGCGCGCTTGCGCACCACGAAGGCCAGGCGTTCCAGCTCCAGGCCGCCGATCCCGCCCGGACCGGCGAGGAAGAGCTGGCTGAAGGCGGGCATGGTGGTCTTCGCGGTGGGGCCGACGTGGTCGGTGTCCACCGGCAGGTCGCGCCAGCCGAGGACGGTGGCGCCCTCCTCGGCGGCGATGCGCTCGACCTCGGCGCGGACGGCGTCCTGGTCCTCGTGCGGGAGGAACGCGGTGCCGACGGCGTAGGTCCCCGGCTCGGGCAGGGGGAAGCCGACGACCTCGCGGTAGAAGGCGTCGGGCACCTGGATCAGGATGCCCGCGCCGTCGCCGGTGTCGGGTTCGGCGCCCCGCGCGCCGCGGTGTTCGAGGTTGCGCAGGGCGACCAGGGCTTGGCGCACGATCGCGTGGTTCCTGCGCCCGGCCAGGTCGGCGACGAAGGCGACGCCGCAGGCGTCGTGCTCGTGCTGCGGGTCGTAGAGGCCGCTTGGCGGCTGGAGGTGGTGGGTCACGACGGGCCCTCCCGTGGCGTCAGTTCAGTCGGCCCTGTGTTCCGGGCAGACGGAGACGGCCGATCGCCCGCGCGCGGCTTTACGCGGACGGGTCGGCCTGCATGTACTGGCTGGGGGTCCACGCCGGGAGATCGTCGGCGTGGGGACCGCACTCCGTTGTGCGGGACAACTGCACTTCCTTGTGCGCGTGCTCCGCGGCCGGATGGGGCCGAGGGGGACGTGCCGAGCGGTGCACCGGGGTTGCCGGGGTCTTGTGACGATAGTGTGAATTCGCGGTTATGGCTCTAGTCCGACAGGGCGTCGTGGTGAATCCCACCCCTACTTGACGCCGTTCCTACCAGCGGGGTACGCCCGGTCGGACCAGAAATCCCTTCACGTCTATCGCTTCAGTGCATGGTGAGATCAGGCGCCGGCGCGGCGGGCGGCCCTCAGGCACGCGCCCGCGCCCAGCAGCAGCAGGGTCGCGACGCCGGCCTGCCACCAGGCGGACTCGTCGACGGCGAGGATCACGTTCACCCCGGCGACCAGCGTGAACAGGGCGGCGAGGAGCGTCCACAGCCGGCGCTCGGACTTCTCGCCGCGCGGCACCAGGAGCGGGGTGGGCGGGTGGGTCACGGCGAGCACCTCCAGTCGGGTCCTGTCGCGCTCGACGGCGACAAGTCGGGTTCGTGTACCCGCACTTTGCGTACCTCACACCTCGGTGTGAAGACTTTTTTCAGGCGACCGGGGAGGTGGGTGCGGAGCGTGATCGGATCAGCCGATCGTTACTCCGAACAGGACACCCACGTAGTAGGTGACGAGCATCGTCAGTGACCCGACGACGACGTTGCGGCGCACCGCGCGCCCCACCCGGCTCGCGCCCAGGCGGGCGCTGACGACGCCCGTCAGGGCCAGTCCGACCAGGACGGCCGCCGCGCACGCCCACACCCGCCACGCCGTCGGCGGCAGCACGATCGCCACCAGCGGGACGAGCGCGCCCGCGGCGAAGGCCGCGAACGACGTCCACGCCGCGTGCCACGGGTTGGTGAGGTCGTCGGGGTCGATGTGCAGCTCGGCCTCGGCGTGCGCGCGCAGGGCGTCCCGCTCGGTCAGCTCGTGGGCGACCTGCGCGGCGAGGTCCTCGGGCAGGCCCTTGTCGTGGTAGATCCCGGCGAGCTCGCGCTCCTCCGCCTCGGGCGTCTCGCGCAGCTCCCGGGCCTCCAGGAGCAGCGCGGCGCGCTCGGTGTCGCGCTGGGTGCTGACCGAGACGTACTCGCCGCCCGCCATCGACAGCGAGCCCGCGACGAGCCCCGCGAGACCCGCGGCGAGGACGGCGGTGCGGTCGGGGGTGGCGCCCGCGACGCCGACGACGAGCCCCGCGGTGGACACGATCCCGTCGTTGGCGCCGAGCACGCCGGCGCGCAGCCGGTTGAGGCGGCCGGCGAGGGAGTCGTGGTGCGGTTCGCCTGCGTGGGTCATGACGGTGATCGAACCACCGGCTCGGCCACCGGGTGGAGCGCGGGTCGCGAACGGGTGAGGGGCTGGACGGCGGCGGCGCGGCGGCGCGGTCCGCTCCCGTTCCTGACGAATCGACGCGCGGCGCGGTGCTGCGGGTCAGCCGGACTCGATGATGCGCCACTGGGGTCCGCCGACCCAGGTGGCCTCCAGGCGGGAGCGGTGGCCGGCGCCGGTGAACTCGACGACCACGGCGTCGGCGGGCTGCTCGACGGTGGCCGCGAAGCCCTGGCGCGGGGTGGCGGAGAGGGGGTCGATGCCGCCGGCGGAGAAGCGGACGGCCGCTACGCCGCCCTGGAGCGTGAAGCTGCGCAGGTAGACGGGGCGGCCGTCCTGCTCGGTCCAGGTGCCCTCCTCGGAGGGCAGTTGCTGCTGCTGCGCCGCGGTCGCGGTCGTGGTCGTCGTGGTGGTGGTCGTGGTGGTGGGCTGGGTGGTGACGACGGGGGCGGCGGTGGTGGTCGTGGTGGCGGCGGTCGTCGTCGTGGTCGTCGCGGTGGTGGTGACCTGCGAGGACTGGTCGACCGGGCCGGCGACCACGCGGGGGCGCTCGGGCACGCCCGCGTCGAGCACGAACCGGATGCCGAGCCAGGACAGCGCGACCGCGACGGCGGTGGAGGCCGACCAGGCGGCGAGGTACTGGAGGCCGCGGGGCACGGTCAGCCCCGGTCGGCGGTCGGTCGGGCGCCCTGGTCGGCGGTCGGCCGGACGTCCTGGTCGGCGGTCGGCCGGGCGCCGTCGGTGACGTGGTGGCCGACGTCGTCGTGGTCGGCGGCGTCGAGGACGGTGTCGAGCAGGCGGGGGAAGCGGGCGTCGAGGTCCTCGCGGCGCAGCCGGAAGTAGCAGCGGGTGCCCTCCTCGCGCCGCCAGGTGAGGCCGGCGGTGTTGAGGACCTTGAGGTGGTGGCTGAGGGTGGACTTGGCCACGGGGGCGGTGAACTCGCCGAAGTTGCGCTCCTCGCCGTCGGCGAGCAGGCGCACCAGGCCGACGCGGAGGGGGTCGCTGAGCGCCGCGAGGACGTCGGTCAGGCGCAGCCGGTCGACGTCGGGGTTGAAGTCGGTGTGGCGCACCGGCACAGTCTAGTTGTTCGACAGTTTGCGAACGTTGCTCCGATGCGCGTAGGTTGTTCGTTGTTCGTAGAACGTCAAACGACCGAGTGGGGCAGTCATGGAGTTCACCGATCGGGTCGCGCTCGTCACCGGCAGCACCGCGGGCATCGGGCGCGAGGTCGCCTCGCTGCTCGCCGCGGCCGGCGCCGCCGTCGTCGTGACCGGGCGGGACGAGGCCCGCGGCGCGGCCACCGTCGCCGCGATCGAGGCCGACGGCGGGCGGGCGGAGTTCGTCCGGACCGATATGGGCGACCTCGGGTCCGTGCGCGCCCTGGCCGAGGCGGCGGGCGAGGTCGACGTGCTGGTCAACAACGCGGGCATCTTCCCGTTCACGCCCACCGCCGAGCAGGACCCGGAGGGCTACCAGGAGCTGTTCGACGTCAACGTGCGCGCGCCGTTCTTCCTCACCGCCGCCCTGCTGCCCGGCATGGCCGAGCGGGGGCGCGGCGCGGTCGTCACCGTCTCGACCTCGGCCACCGCCAAGGGCTTCCCCGGCGCCGCCGCCTACGCCGCCACCAAGGGCGCCCTGGAGTCGCTGACCCGCACGTGGGCCGTCGAGTACGCGGGCACCGGCGTGCGGGTCAACACCGTCTCCCCGGGCCCCACCGGCACCGACAACGCGCTGGCCCTGCTCGGCGACGGGGCGGCGGCGATGGTGGCGGGCGTGCCGCTGCGGCGCCTCGCCTCGTCCCGCGAGATCGCCGAGACGATCGTGTTCCTGGCCTCGGAGCGGGCGTCGTACGTGCACGGGGCGACCCTGTTCGCGGACGGCGGCCAGACCATCTCCTGAGCGCGGGCCACCCGGGCGGACCGGTGCGGGTCCCCGGCGCGGGGCGAGGACGTCGTCGGCGTCCCCGCCCCGCGCGGAGCCTCGCCGACGCCGACCGCGCGACCCCCGGCGCCCGGCTGCGGTCGGTCGCCCGGATTCCACGCGTTACCGTGCGCGCCATGGTCTCGGTGCTGCTCGTGGAGGACGACCCGGTCGTGCGGTCCGCGGTGAGCCGCGCCCTCACCGGGCTCGGGCACGCGGTGCTGCCGGTGGGCACGGCGCTGGAGGCGCTGCGCGAGATCACCGGCTCGTCGTTCGACCTCGTGGTGCTCGACCTCGGCCTGCCCGACATGGACGGCGCGGACGCGCTGAAGATGATGCGCGGCGTGTGCGACGTGCCCGTGATCGTGGCCACCGCGCGCGACGACGAGAACGAGATCGTGCGGCTGCTCAACGCGGGCGCGGACGACTACCTCGTCAAGCCGTTCTCCAGCGAGCACCTCGCCGCGCGGCTCGCCGCCGTGCTGCGCCGCGCCCGCAAGGACACCGCGCCCGAACCGCTGCGCATCGGCAGCCTCACCGTCGACCTGGACCGGCGCGAGGCGCGGCTGGACGGCCGCGAGCTGAACCTGACCCGCAAGGAGTTCGACCTGCTCGCCTACCTCGCCGCCCGCGAGGGCAAGGTCGTGCCGCGCGGCGAGCTGCTGGCGAACCTGTGGAACCTCGCCGGGAGGGCCGGTCCGGGCAGGCACGACGACCAGACGCTCGACGTGCACCTGTCGTGGCTGCGCCGCAAGCTCGGCGAGCGCGCCGCCCAGCCGCGCTACCTGCACACCGTGCGCGGTGTCGGGTTCAAGCTGACCGCGGCGGCCGAGTGAGGAAGTCGCTGGCCCTGGTGTCGCTGGCGGTCACCTCGATGGTGGCGCTGGCGTTCCTCATCCCGCTCGCCCTGGTCGTGCGGCAGCTCGCCGAGGACCGGGCGCTGGCCGACGCCGAGCGGCAGGCGGGCGCGCTC
>NZ_JBPKJK010000236.1:0-10388 GCF_051756985.1 Saccharothrix sabaoui | reverse complement strand
CGGTCAGGACCCGATCTGCTCCTCCAGCACGGCGCGGTAGGTCGACACGCGGGTGTAGATGCCCGGCTTGCCCTCGCGGGCGCAGCCCTCTCCCCACGAGGTGACGCCGATCAGCTTGCCGCCGGCCACCATCGGACCGCCCGAGTCGCCCTGGCAGGTGTCCACGCCGCCCTCCGGGAAGCCGGCGCACGTCATCTCGGCCGGGTCGTACTGGAAGTACGCGGCGGAGCAGTCCTCGTCCGACATCACCGGCACGGTCGCCGCCAGCAGGTACCGCGACACCGGGCCCTGCTCGCTGGTGCGCCCCCAGCCGAAGACCCGCGCCCGGGACCCCTCGGCGTACAGGGCGCTGTCCCCGGGACCAGCCAGCGGCAGCGGCTCCTGCTCGACGGCGTCGCGCAGGGTCAGCACGGCGATGTCGTCGCCCTGGTCGGCCGTCGCGTAGTCGGGGTGCACCCACGGCCTCTCGGCCAGGCGGACGACCACGCCCTCGTCACCGTTCTTGTCCTCGCGCCCCACGACCACGCGGGTGTTCCGGGTCGTCCGGCCCGCGGTGCAGTGCGCGGCGGTCACCACCTTGGTGGGCGCCACCAGCGTGCCGCCGCAGAACTGGAACCCGCTGGAGTCCGTCAGGTACACGACCCACGGGTTCTCCTCGATGGAGACGCGCTCGCCGCCCACCACCCGTCCGTCGACCACGCGGTCGTCGGCGGTCGCCGTCCCCGCGAGAGCCATCAACACTGTCACCAACAACGCGGCAAGCCGCATCGGCCCCTCCTCGTAGATCACCGGCATCCACGAGGAGGTTAGCCAGAACGGACCACCGCGTACGGCCGAACGGTCTAATTACCACCGAACTTGCTACGCACCTTGCCGGCGGCTCCCGCCAGCACGTCGCCGAACTCGTTGAACACCTTCATCAGCGGGTCCTCGGACTCGGCCGCCGACTCCTTGTAGGACCGGGCCGCGGCCTTGAGGTCCTCGGTGAACGCGCCGGTCGGGCGGTCCTCCTCGCGACGCGGGTACTCGCCGGTCAGGATCGCCCGGTAGTCCTCGCCCGCCGCCCACTTCTGGAGCTCCGCCGCCCGCACCACGGCCAGCGGGTGCGTCAGCGGCCAGGTGCGGATGAGCTTGAGCACGGAGTCGCGCACGTCCTCGACCTGCTCGTACTCCTTGGCCTGCTTGAGGAACTCGGCCGTGTCGACCTGGGCGAGGTCCATGCCGCCCGCCATGGCGACGTGCACGCGCAGCGCGGCGGACGGGTCCTGCACGCACAGCAGGCCGGCGCGGTCGCAGGACAGCTCGGTCTTGCGGTACCACTCGCACAGCGCCGCGATGACCGCGCGGATCGCCCAGTAGCCGGCGGGCATCCAGCCCAGGCCGTACTGGAGCTGCATCAGCCGCTGGAGGATCGTCTGGTAGAGCGCGTGCCCGGACAGCACGTGCCCCATCTCGTGGCCGATCGCGAACCGCAGGCCCTCCTGGTCGAGCAGGTCGACCAGGCCCGTGGTGAGCACGATGAACGGCTTGTCGATGCCGAGCGTCACCGCGTTGGGCACCGGGTCGCGCCGCACGAACAGCTCGGGCACCGGGTCGAGGTCGAGCGTCGCCGCCGCCTCCAGCCGGAGCCGGTCCAGCTCCGGGTACTGCTTCGGGCCCACCCGGACGCTCGACGCCAGGTACCCCAGCCGCTCGCCGCGCTCCGTGAACGCGCCCGCCACGGCCTGCAGCACCGGACCGATGCCCGGCACCGCGCGCAGGACCGCCAACGCCCCCCGGTCGACCGGGTGTTCGTACGCCCTCGGGCTGATGCCGGGGAAGCGGACCCGGGCGGTGGACCGGTCGATCTCCTCGCTGCTCATGTCACCCAGGGTGTCACGGTGCGACGACCGCCTCTCCCCGTTCGGGGTAATCGGCGTGCACACTGACCGGGTGGACGCAGCAGACGCGCTCGGGGCCGACTACGAGATCCGCACGCTGCCGCTGGGCGGGGAGCTGAACGCGGTGCTGGTGCGCCGCCGCGCCGAACCCGCCACGCGCGGCGCCGTGCTGTACGTGCACGGGTTCGCCGACTACTTCTTCCAGGCGCACGTCGCCGAGCACTTCACCGCCCGCGGCTTCGACTTCTACGCCGTCGACCTGCGCGCCTACGGGCGGTCGCTGCGCCCCGGGCAGGTGGCCAACTACGTGACCGACCTGACCGAGCACTTCGAGGAGATCGACGCCGCGGTGCGCGTGGTCCGCGAGGAGGACGGGCACCGGCACCTGGTGCTGATGGGCCACTCCACCGGCGGGTTGACCACGAGCCTGTGGGCGCACGAGCGGCGCGACGACGACCTGGTCGACGCGCTCGTGCTCAACAGCCCGTGGCTGGACCTGGCCGAGCCGTGGTTCATGCGGACGGTGGGCACGGCGGTCGTGCGGGGCCTCGGCCGCGTCGCGCCCCGGTTGGTCCTGAGGCGGGGGCTGGGTCCCGTGTACGGCCAGAGCATCCACCGCGACCACCACGGCGAGTGGGACTTCGACCTGACCTGGAAGCCGCTGGAGGCGTTCCCGGTGCACGCGGGGTGGCTGCGCGCGGTCCGCCGCGCCCAGGCGCGGCTGCACCGGGGCCTCGACGTGCGCGTGCCGGTGCTGGTCCTGCGGTCCGGGCGCAGCCACCTGCGCGCGACGGCGTGGACGGCGGAGGCGATGACGTCCGACACGGTGCTCGACGTCGAGCACATGCGGCGGTGGGGGCCGAAGATCGGGCGGGACGTGGTGGGCGTGGCCGTCGAGGGCGGTATGCACGATCTGTTCCTGTCGGCGGAACCGGTGCGCCGGCGGGCGTTGGCCGAGGTGGACGAGTTCCTCGACTCGGTGTGACGCCCCGGCGTCAGAAGACACCCGCGCGGGCGGCGGCGAGGGCGGCGCGGGCGGCCCGTTCCGCCGCGGCGCGGTCCACCGGTTCGCCGGAGACGAAGATCCGGTAGAAGAGCGGCGCGCAGGTCTGGCGGACCAGTTCGCGCGCGTCGACGCCGGCCGGCAGCTCGCCGCGCCCCACCGCCCGGACGGCGATCACCGCGGCCGCCTCGTGCCGGGCGGCGTAGTGGGCGCGCTTGGCCTCGGCCGCCCGGTCCGAGTGGAGGGCCGCGGCGACCAGGCCGATCGGCACGGCGCGGGTCACGGGGTCGGTGAAGGCGTCGACGACCTCGGTGGCCAGGGCGATCAGGTCGTCCTCGACCGCGCCGGTGTCGGGGACGGGCCAGTCGACCTCGCGCCCGCGGTCCAGGGCGTCGGCGACGAGGGCGTCGACCGCGCCCCACCGCCGGTACACGGTGGTCTTGTGCACGCCCGCGCGGTCGGCGACGTTCTCCACGGTCATGCCCGGGTAGCCGCGTTCGGCCAGCTCGGCGTGCACCGCGTCGAGGACGGCTTCGCGCACGCGGGCCGAACGGCCGCCGGGTCTCGTGGTCACAGTGCGACTCCAGTTGCGTTAGTGCGTCGAGGTCTGCCACCCTAACGCAACCCGAGTCGCCTTAGGAGCCCTGTGATCCCCGACCCGAGCCGCCTGCACCCGCTGCCGCACGCCGAGCGCGTCGTCCACCTCAAGCCGCTGATCACGTCGCCGACGATCGAGGTGGGCGAGTACACCTACTACGACGACCCGGAGCACGCGACCGAGTTCGAGACCCGCAACGTCCTCTACGGCTACGGCACCGAGAAGCTGGTGATCGGGAAGTTCTGCGCCCTGGCCACCGGGACCCGCTTCATCATGGCCGGCGCGAACCACCTGACCACCGGCGTGTCCACGTTCCCGTTCACGATCTTCGGCGGCACCTGGCAGGACCGCACGCTCGACCTGCTCACGGGCATGGAAACGCGCGGGGACACGGTCGTCGGCAACGACGTCTGGTTCGGCTACGGTTCGATCGTCATGCCGGGCGTGACCATCGGCGACGGCGCGATCGTCGCCACCGGTTCCGTCGTCGTCTCCGACGTCCCGCCCTACACCGTCGTGGGCGGCAACCCGGCCCGCCCGGTCAAGCCCCGCTTCCCCGAGGACGACGTGGCCCGCCTCCTCCGCGCTCGCTGGTGGGACTGGCCGGTCGAGCTGATCACCGAGCACGTGCGCACGATCATGACCGGCCGACCGGCGGACGTCGAGCGCGTCGCCGAGGAGAACGGCCTGCTGTGACGGGCCTGCCGTGACGGCCCCGTCGGGTCGGGTCAGGACGGCGTGATCGTCCAGTCCCCGTACGACTCGACCTGGATCATCGCCGGCCCCTCCAGCGGCACGGCGCCGTCGAAGGCGCCGATGTGGTTGACCGGCAGGTCCGGCCGCCCGCCGGCGACCGTCACCGTCTTCACGACGAAGTTGCCGTTCCCGACGTTGGTGACCCGCGCCCGCCGCGACTCGCCGGTGAACAGCAGCGCCCGGTCCCCGCTGCCGCCCATCGCGCCGGTCGCGGTGTCGGCCAGTTCGAGGCCGCCCACGGTCAGCGTCCACGCGACGGTCGCCTGGACGGTGATCGTCGTGGTCCGGCCCGCGCCCAGCGCGTCGAACCAGTGCGAGCCCGCGTACGCGCCGATCTTGTTGACCAGCAACCGGTCGAAGCCGTCGGTCCTGACGACGACGTTGCCGGTGCAGGCGGGGCACTCGAACCGCACGACCTTGGCCCCGGGCGGCCGGTCGAGGGTGACCGCGCCGTCGCCCGTGCCCGAGTGGGAGGACGGGGGCGGCGGTGTGCTCGGCGCGGGCGACGCGGTCGGCGTCACCGCCCGGCGGCCGGTGCTCCTCGGCGGGTCCGGGGTCCGGGTGGTGGTCGTCGCGGCGGCGGCCGTCCCCGGGTCCGAGCGGCCGACGACCACGCTGACCAGCCCGACCACCACCGCCGGCACCAGGACCCCGGCCAGGACGAAGGGCCACACCGGCGTCCCGCGCGGCGGGGGCGGCGGCGTGAAGAGGGGCGGCGGGTACTGCGAGACCTGGTACCGCGGCGCGCCGGGGTGGGGCGGGTACGGCGGGGGCTGGGTCATCGCGGCGCTCCGTGCGGTCCTGGACGGCTACCCGGTTCTTCGCGCGACGACGACCCGGCGTTACCCGAACGGCCCAACGGCGGGACCGACCGATCGGTCTAGCGCGGCCACCGGACCGGGCGGGGATCATGGGCGCATGGGCCAGGACTTCGACCGGTACTGCGACCTGACCATGCGCGGTGGGACGACGAGCGGGATCGTGTACCCCTGGGCCGTGGTGGAGCTGGCCGAGCACTACCGGTTCCGGTCGCTGGGCGGGGCTTCCGCCGGGGCGATCGGGGCGGCGTTCACGGCCGCCGCCGAGAAGGGGCGCGACAGCGGCGGGTTCCGCAAGCTCGCGGAGGTCGTCGACTGGTTCGCCGCGCCCGGTTGGCGGATGGCCCAGCTGTTCCAGCCGAGCGGGGACACGCGGAAGCTGTACCGGGTCGTCGTGGCGTCCATGCAGCGCCGGGCGACGACGGGGCGCAGCGCGCTGACGTGCCTGCTGCCGGCCCTGGTCGGCGCGATCGGGTGGCGGTCCCGGCTGCTGCTGGGGCTCGCGCTGGCGCTGTGGCTCGCGGGGCCCGCGCTGTGGTTCCGCGCCGTGCGGTGGGGCGGCACGCCGACGTGGCTGCTCGTGGCGCTCGCGGTCGTCGTGGCGGTCGGCGTGCCGGCGGTCGTGCTGCGCCTGCTGCCGCGCGGGGAGGACGCGTGGCCGCGGCGCCTCGGGACGGCGGCGCTGCTCGTCGTGCCGCTCGTGCCGGTGGCGCTGATGACGCGGTGGACCGCGCCGAGCCTCGCGTCGGCGGCCACCGCGGTGGTGTGGTGGCTGGTGCTCGGCCTCGCGTTCGTCAGCGCGGCGGTGCTCACCTGCTCGCTGAGCGCCAAGCGCCACCTCGACCGGGTGGCCGCCACCAGCCACTTCGGGCTGGTGCCGGGCACGGGCGCGTTCCGGCCCGGTTTCTGGGACCGGCGGTGCGGCGTGCCCGCGTCGACGGGCGTGCCGCCGCTGAGCGACTGGGTCGCCGACCGGCTCGACGACCTGTCCGGGACGACCGACCTCACGTTCGGCGACCTGACCACGAACCTCGTGCTGATGACCACGGACCTGTCCGAGGGCCGCCCCTACCGGCTGCCGTTCACCGAACCGGCGGACGCGTGGCTGTTCTGCCGCCGCTGCCTGTCCCGCGTGCTGCCGGCGCGCACCGTGGACCGGCTCGGCCAGGACCCCACCGGGCACCGCTGCCCCCTGCACGACGACGAGCCCGTGCACGTCCTGCCGCGCGACCTGCCGGTGGCGCTGGCCGTGCGGATGTCCATGCCGCTGCCCGGCCTGATCGCCGCCGTGCCGCTGGTGCGCGCCGAACCGGAGCCGCGGGTGCACTGGTTCTCCGACGGCGGCATCACCAGCAACTTCCCGATCCACTTCTTCGACGTGCTGCTGCCGCGCTGGCCGACGTTCGGGCTGAGCCTCCAGCCGTACCCGCCGGGCGACGACCGCGACGTGTGGCTGCCCGAGCAGGACGCGTCCACCAGTGGCACGCCGTGGCGCGGCGTCGACCGGGTCCGGCACTTCGCGACGGCGATCCTCGACACGGTGCTGGGGTGGCGCGACACCATGCAGTCCGCGCTGCCGGGCTACCGGGGCCGCATCGCGCACGTCCGGGTCGGCGCGGCGGAGGGCGGCACGAACCTGTTCATGCGCCCGGAGACCGTCCGGGCCCTGGCCGAGCGGGGCCGGGAGGCGGGCAGGCTGCTGCGCACCCGCTTCACCGAGGACGACGCCGCCAAGACCGACCGCTACCGGTGGATCAGGATGCGGCTGGCCATGCGCGAGTACCGGCAGCTCGCCGCGCAGGTCGACGAGCGCGCCGCGCTCTACCGCGACCTGACCGCGCGCTACGAGGTGCCCGCCGACCTGCACGGTTGGTTCGCGACGCCGCCGGCGGGCACCGACCCGGAGGCGGCGCGGATCGGCCTGACCCTGGACGCCCTCGGCGCGGTGCCCGACGGGCCGTTCGACGGCGAGCCGCCGGTGGACCCGGACCTCCGCCTCACGCCGCCGGAGTGACCGGGACCGGCGGCGCGACCGGGGCTCATCGGGTCAGGGCTTGCGGCCCACGCCCGCGTAGGCGCTGATGTAGGCGTCGTCCGAGTCGGGGCGCCACTCGGCCAGCGGCACGACGCCGGGCTCGACCACGTCCAGGCCCTCGAAGAACGCGGTGATCTCCGCGCCCGAGCGGAGCACCAGGGGGCTGTCGGTCTTGCGGTAGATGGCGTTGACCTGCTCGCCGCCCTCGATGCCCTCCGCCGAGATGCCGTCCCAGCTCGCGTGGGAGATGGCGACGTGGCTGCCCGGGGCCAGGACCTCGCGGTAGCGGGTGACGGCGGTCTTCGGGTCGTCCGCGTCGGGCACGAAGTGCAGCACGGCCACCATCAGCAGGCCGATGGGGCGGTCGAAGTCGAGCATCCGCTTGACCTCGTCGTTGTCCAGCACCGAGTCCGGGTCGCGCAGGTCGGCCTGGATGGCGCTGGCCAGCGGGTTGTCCGCGAGCAGGGCCGTGCTGTGCGCGACGGCGACCGGCTCGACGTCGGCGTAGACGACCTTCGCCAGCGGGTTGGCCTGCTGGGCGATCTCGTGCACGTTGCCCACGGTCGGGATGCCCGAGCCCAGGTCGAGGAACTGGTCGATGCCCTGGTCCAGCAGGTACCGGACGGACCGGCGCAGGAACGACCGGTTGGCGCGCGCCGCGCCCGGCATGCCGGGGAAGATCTGCTCGACGGACTTCGCCGCCTCGCGGTCGACCGCGAAGTTGTGCGACCCGCCCAGGTAGTAGTCGTACATCCGGGCCGCGCTCGGCCGGTCCAGGTCCACCGAGGACGGGACCCAGCTCGCCTGCTCCATGCGCACATCTCCTCGTCAGCCGACTGCGTGATCGTCGTCGCGCGCCAAACCGGGCACAACCCCCGAATGGACGCTCGCTCAGGGCGAACACCTACCGGAAACAAACCCGGGCTCACCTTGGTTGAGCCAATCAGACTCAACTTTGGAGGAGATCATGGGCGAGACGTTGGCGCTCCCGGTGCTGCCGCTGGACGACGTGGTCGTGCTGCCCGGCATGGTGGTGCCGATCCGGTTGAGCGGCTCGGACGCCACCTCCGAGGCCCGGGCCGCCATCGAGGCCGCCACCGCCGCGGGCGGTCAGCAGAAGGTGCTGCTGGTGCCCCGGCTGGACGGCAAGTACGCGAAGGTCGGCACGTTGGCGCTGATCGAGCAGGTCGGGCGGCTCTCCGGCGGCGAGCGGGCGGCCGTGGTGCGCGGCACGGAGCGCGTGCGCATCGGCACCGGCACGACCGGCCCCGGCGCGGCGCTGTGGGTGGAGGCGACCGTCGCCGACGTGCCGCCGGCCGACGACCGCACCCGCGAGCTGGCCCGCGAGTACCGGGCGATGGTGACCACGATCCTCCAGCAGCGCGGCGCGTGGCAGGTGGTCGACTCGGTGCAGCAGGTCGACGATCCGTCGGCGCTGGCGGACCTGGCGGGCTACGCCTCGTACCTGAGCGACACCCAGAAGGTGTGGCTGCTGGAGACGCCGGACACCGCGCAGCGGCTGGAGAAGCTGCTGGAGTGGGGCCGCGAGCACCTGACCGAGCTGGACGTGGCCGAGACGATCCGCAAGGACGTCAAGGAGGGCGTGGAGAAGCAGCAGCGGGAGTTCCTGCTGCGCCAGCAGCTGGCCGCGATCCGCAAGGAGCTGGCCGAGCTGGACGGCAAGCCGGTCACCGAGGAGCAGGACTACCGGGCCCGCGTCGAGGGCGCCGACCTGCCGGAGCACGTGCGCAAGGCGGCGCTGGCCGAGGTCGACAAGCTGGAGCGGACCTCCGAGCAGTCGCCCGAGGTCGGCTGGATCAGGACGTGGCTGGACACGGTCCTGGAGCTGCCCTGGAACAACCGCACGAGCGACAACTACGACATCGCGGGCGCGCGGGCGGTGCTGGACGCCGACCACGCGGGCCTGGACGACGTGAAGGAGCGCATCACCGAGTACCTGGCCGTGCGGCGGCGGCGCGCCGACCGCGGCATGGGCGTCGTCGGCGGGCGGCGGTCCGGCGCGGTGCTGGCCCTGGTGGGCCCGCCCGGGGTCGGCAAGACCTCGCTCGGCGAGTCGGTCGCGCGGGCCATGGGCCGCGAGTTCGTCCGGGTCGCCCTGGGCGGCGTGCGGGACGAGGCCGAGATCCGCGGCCACCGGCGCACCTACGTGGGGGCACTGCCCGGCCGGATCGTGCGGGCCATCTCCGAGGCCGGCTCGATGAACCCGGTCGTGCTGCTCGACGAGATCGACAAGGTCGGCGCGGACTACCGGGGCGACCCGACCGCGGCGCTGCTGGAGGTGCTGGACCCGGCGCAGAACCACACGTTCCGGGACCACTACCTGGAGGTGGAGCTGGACCTGTCGGACGTGGTGTTCCTGGCCACGGCCAACGTGCTGGAGTCCATCCCCGGCCCGCTGCTGGACCGGATGGAACTGGTGCAGCTCGACGGCTACACCGAGGACGAGAAGGTCACCATCGCGCGCGACCACCTGCTGCCCCGGCAGGTCGAGCGGGCGGGCCTGACGGCCGAGGACGTGTCGGTCGGCGAGGACGCGCTGCGCAAGCTGGCGGGCGAATACACCCGCGAGGCGGGCGTGCGGCAGCTGGAGCGCTCGCTGGCGCGGGTGCTGCGGAAGGTGACGGCGCGGGTCGCGCTGGACGAGGCGGCGCTGCCGGTGACGGTGGGCGTGCCGGACCTGCGCGGGTACCTGGGCTCGCCCAAGCACACGCCGGAGTCGGCGGAGCGCACGGCGGTGCCGGGCGTGGCGACGGGCCTCGCGGTGACCGGCGCGGGCGGAGACGTGCTGTTCGTGGAGGCGTCGCTGGCCTCGGAGGGCACCGGGGCGGCCGGGGTGGTGCTGACCGGCCAGCTCGGCGACGTGATGAAGGAGTCGGCGCAGATCGCGCTGTCCTACCTGAAGTCGCACGACGACCGGTCGGCCGTGCTGGCCGAGCGCGGCGTGCACATCCACGTGCCGGCGGGCGCGGTGCCGAAGGACGGGCCGTCGGCGGGCGTAACGATGACGACGGCGCTGGCGTCGCTGCTGTCCGGGCGGCCGGTGCGGTCGGACGTGGCGATGACCGGCGAGGTGTCGCTGACCGGCCGGGTGCTGCCGATCGGCGGGGTCAAGCAGAAGCTGCTGGCCGCGCACCGGGCGGGCATCACCACCGTGCTGCTGCCGCAGCGCAACGAGCCCGACCTGGACGACGTGCCGGCGTCGGTGCGCGACGAGCTGACCGTGCACCTCGTCCGCGACGTGCGCGAGGTCCTCGACCTGGCGCTGGAGCCGGCCACC
>NZ_JBPKJK010000235.1:0-10415 GCF_051756985.1 Saccharothrix sabaoui | reverse complement strand
CCGAGAACAGGAGGACGGGATCATGAGCGGAACGAAGAGGATCGTCGTCGGCGTGGACGCCTCGCCGGCGGGTGCGGCGGCCCTGGAGTGGGCCGTGCGGCACGCCGGGAGCGGCGGCACCGTGCTGGCGGTGTCGGCCTGCCGGATGCACCCCGAGGTCTGCGGGGGTGGGGACGCCTTCCACACCGCGCACCGGCGGGTGCTGCGCGAGGCCGTGGCGGGGCTGGGCCCGGTCCCCGGCGTGCGGGTCGAGGAGACCGTGGTGGACGGCGAGGCGGGCCCCGCGCTGGTGGGCTCGGCGGAGGACGCCGACCTGCTCGTGCTCGGCGGCCACGGGTACCGCCGGGGGGACGTGACCGTGGTCGGCTCGGTCATCACCTACTGCGTGCGCCACGCGCCGTGCCCGGTCGTCGTGGTGCCGACCGGAAGGGGCGGCGATGACGCCGGTGCTCGCCTGCACGCGGTTGCGCAGGAGTTCCGGTGACCTGCCGGCCGTGGACGACGTGTCGTTCGAGCCGGCGGCCGGGGAGACCTACGGCCTGCTCGGCCCGAACGGCGCGGGCAAGACGACGACGATCTCGATGGTGGTCGGCATCCTGGAGCCCGACGCCGGCGAGGTCGTCGTCGCCGGTCGACGTCTGACCACGCGGGACACGACGGGCAAGCGCCGCATCGGCTGCGTGCCGCAGGAGTTGGTGCTCTACCCCGATCTGACCGGCCGGGAGAACCTGCGGTTCTTCGCCCGCGTCCACGGCCTGTCCGGGCGGGCCGCGACGCGCCGGGTGGACCTCCTCCGCGTGGTCCGGCACGTCCGGCGTCGTCCGGCGCGGCGGTCGCTTACAGAGTCGGCCGGTCCTCGGTGGGGCGGGACCTCCGACCCTGCGAACGGGCCCGCCGCCGGTGCACCGTCGGTGGTGCACACGAACGTGGAGGTGAGGCGGGTGGACCGCGAGCAGCCCGACCGGGACACGAGCCGAGCGGCGGTGGCACTGGCGTGCCGTGCGCCCTCGGTGCACAACACGCAGCCGTGGCGGTGGCGCATCGGCGACCACAGCGTCCGCCTCCACGCGGCCCCGACCCGCGCGGTGCCCGCCACCGACCCCACCGTGCACCGGCTGCCCGACCCGGGCGAGCCGGAGCACCTGGCGGCCGTCGAGTTCGCCCGGCACGAGCCCACCGAGGGCGAGGTGGCGATGGCCGCCGCGATCCCCCGCCGCCGCACCGACCGGCGGCACTGCTCCTCGTGGGGCGTGCCGAGCGCGGTGTCGCTGCTGCTGGAGGAGCGGGCCGAGGCGGTGGACCTGCTCCAGGACCGGCTGCACCCACCAGTTGGCGGAGATGGACCGCTGAGGACGTGACCGGGACTTCGTGCCCTGGTGGGTGCCCTGGTGAGCGGTGACACTGGTGCGCGGGCCGGACGACCCGATGGGGCAGGAGGCCGAACCGTGTCGGTGGACGTGCAGCAACCGAGGGCGTACGACCTGGTGGACGACCACATCCGGGTGGCCGGGACGGCGGGGGGTGCGTTCGAGGCGAACTTCAACTACCGGGTCCACGAGGGCCACGACGAGGTGACCGGGTACTTCACGGCCGGTGACGGCGTCGGCGGCCACGGCCAGTTCCAGGTCACCGTCGACGTGTCCGGGGCGGCCTTCACCCTCGACCGGTTGTTCGTCGAGGTGTACCACGTCTCGCCGAAGGACGGCGCCGAGCTGGACAAGGTGGTGGTCCCCGTCCTGTTCGGCCCGAGGATCGTCCCCGGTTACCGGGTCTACCTGGAGCACGTGGTCCAGCCCGGGGAGACGCTGTGGGCGATCTCCACCACCTACTACGGTTCGGGCGGCCTCTACCACCGGCTGGTGGCGGCGAACCCGGCGACGATCACCGATCCGGACTCGATCAGCCCCGGTGACGTGATCCGCGTGCCCAAGGCCGGCTGAGGCCCTCGGGTCGGGGCGATCAGGTCAAGCCGGGAGCGGTCCTCTCCTCCCGTTCGGGCCTGCACCTCGACCCCGCCCGCCCGCGCCTTGCCGCACCGCGCCCGGGGCCGCTTCCGAGCCGTCGATCCCGCCCGCGACCGGTTCTCCCACCACGCACCTCCTGCCCCGACGGCAGGTCGGGTGAGGGGACCGTCACGAGGGGCGTTGGTCCCGCCGGGTGGTGACCCGGGGCTCTCCCCGCGCACCCCCGGGGACGGACGCTGAGGGGTGGAGACGGGAGGACGTCATGATCCTGGTCGGTGTGGACGGATCGGCCGCGAGCCGCGAGCCGCGCTGCGCTGGGCGCTGGAGCCGGCGGTGCGCACGGGTGAGCGGGTGGAGGCGACGACGGGGTGCTGCCGGGCGGGGTCGTCACGCGCTGTCTGCGGAACGCGACCTGCCCCGTGGTGGTCGTGCCCGCTCGGTGACCCGGACGACGTCGAGGCCCGTCCCGGGATCGCGGGACGGGCCTCGACGCGTCAGCGCCGCCGCCACCACTTGTCCGCCTCGACCACGGCGTAGGTGACCAGCGCCAGCGCGGCCACGAACACCCACGAGCCCCAGCCGATGGGCTCGGTGTGGAACAGCGCGTTCATGAACGGCGCGTAGGTGAACAGCAGCTGCAGCACGACGGTGACGGCGATGCCGGCGGGCAGCCACGGGTTGGCGCGCAGCCCGACGTGCGGGCGGAAGTTCTCCAGCGAGCGCGAGTTGAACAGGTAGGCGATCTGGGCCGCGACGAAGACGTTGACGGCGACCGTGCGCGCCTGCTCCACGGTGCCGTCGGCCAGGTGGAACGCGGCGAACGAGCCCGCCAGCAGCACCACCGACACCAGCAGGATGCGCTGGATCAGCACCCCGGTCAGCAGCGGCAGCGACGGCGGCAGCGGCGGGCGGCGCATCACGTCGGGCTCGCGCGGTTCGAACGCCAGCGTCAGGCCGAGCGCGACGGCGGTGGTCATGTTGATCCACAGGATCTGCACGGGCAGGATCGGCAGGGCGGTGCCGGCCAGGATGGCGGTGAGGATGACCAGGCCCTCCGCCATGTTGGTGGGCAGGGTCCAGATGATGAACTTGCGCAGGTTGTCGAAGACGGCGCGGCCTTCCTCGACGGCGGCGCGGATGGTGGCGAAGTTGTCGTCGGTGAGCACCATGTCGGCGGCCTGCTTGGCGACCTCGGTGCCGCCGCGCCCCATCGCGACGCCGATGTCGGCGCGGCGCACGGCGGGCGCGTCGTTGACGCCGTCCCCGGTCATCGCCACGACCTCGCCGCTCGCCTGGAGGTCCCGGACCAGCCTGAGCTTCTCCTCGGGCGAGACGCGGGCGTGCACGGCGTCCTCGGCGAGGTCGAAGTGCTCGGCGATGGCGCGGGCGGTGGCGAGGTGGTCGCCGGTGATCATGCGGACCTCGATGCCGGCGTCCCGGCAGGCGCGCACCGCCTCGATCGCCTCGGGGCGCGGCGGGTCGTGCATCGCCTGCAACCCCAGGAACTCCGCCCCGCGCAGCACGTCCTCGGTCAGCTCGACGTCCACGGGCACGCGGGTCCGGGCGAAGGCCAGCACGCGCAGGCCCTCCCCCGCCAGGCGCTCGGCGTCGGAGTGGTCGAGGCCGCCGGTGAACCCGGAGATCCGCTCGACCGCGCCCTTGAGGTAGACCACGCCGCCCTCGTGGCGGGTCGCCATGAACCGGCGCTGCGAGGTGAACGGCAGCTCGTCCACCCGCTCCGGGACGTCGGTGACGCCCGCCTTGCGGGCGACCACCACCAGCGCCGCCTCGGTCGGGTCGCCGACCGGGGTCCAGCGGCCGTCGCGCTCGACCACGTCGGCGTCGTTGCAGGCCAACCCGGCCAGCAGGACCTCGCGCACCGCGTCGGGCACGGGCGGGACGTCGCCGTCCGGTCCGTAGCCCACCCCGCCGACCCGCCACCACCGCCCACCCGCGACCACCTCGCGCACGGTCATGGCGTTGGCGGTGAGGGTGCCGGTCTTGTCGGTGCAGATCACCGTGGTGGAACCCAGGGTCTCCACGGCGGGCAGCCGGCGGATGATCGCGTTGCGCCGCGCCATCCGGGCCACGCCGATGGCCAGCGTCACGGTCACCGCGGCGGGCAGTCCTTCCGGGATCGCGCCGACGGCCAGGGCGACGGCGGCGGTGACCATGTCGGCGAACGGCTCGCCGCGCAGCACCCCGACCACCACGGCGACCACGGCCAGGCCGAGGATCACCCGGGTGAGCAGCCCGCTGAACCGGGCGAGCTTGCGGGTCAACGGGGTCCGCACCGTCTCGGTGGTGCCCACCAGCCGGTGCACGCGGCCGATCTCGGTGTCCCCGCCGGTGGACACGACCACGCCGCGCCCGCCGCCGCCGGTGACCAGCGTGCCGGAGTAGGCCATGTCCACGCGGTCGGCCAGCGCCGTGTCGTGCGGCACCGGCAGCGGGTCCTTGGCCACCGGCTGCGACTCCCCCGTCAACGCCGACTCGTCCACCCGCAGCTCGCGGACGCGCACCAGCCGCAGGTCGGCGGGCACCTGGTCGCCCTCCTCCAGGACCACCAGGTCGCCCGGTACGAGCCGGTCGGAGTCCACGCGCGCCGCCGTCCCGTCGCGCACGACGGTCGCGGTGGTGCGCACCATCGCCACCAGCGCGTCCAGCGCCTTCTCCGCCCGCGCCTCCTGGAGGTGGCCCACCGCGGCGTTGACCAGGACGACGGCCAGCACCACCGAGGCGTCCACGACCTCGCCGAGGGCGAACGTCAACGCCGCCGCGCCGAGCAGCACGTAGATCAACGGGTTGTGGAACTGCCCGAGCAGGCGCCGCGCCCAGCCCGGACCGCGCCGCTCGGGCAGGGTGTTCGGGCCGAGCGCCGCGAACCGCCGCTCCGCCACCGCACCGGCCAAGCCGGTGTCGGCGTCGGTCTCGGCGAGCAGCACGACCTCGTGCACCGGCAGGCCGTGCGGGGCCGCCTCGCGCTCAGCGGTCGCCGACGGCACGTCCCACCCCTCCGCGGGCCGACTCCGGGAAGTCCACGCCCACCACGCCGGCGATGGCGCCCGCGAGCACGGCGGCGACGTGCCGGTCGCGTTCGTCGTCCAGCTCGTCCACGATGGACACCCGGCCGTCGACGACGGCGACCTCCCACCGCTCCGGCCCGCCGTAGAGGCACAGCCGGTGGCGGACCTCCGCCTCCAGCACGCGGTCATCGCGGCTGACGGCGCGCAGCAGGTCGCGGCGGGTCAGGATGCCGACCAGCCGCGTGCCCTCGACCACGGCGACGCTGCGCACACCGTGCTCCAGCATCCGCCGCGCGACCTCGGCGACGTCCGCGCCCGGGGTGGTGCCCACCGGTGGCCCGGTCATCAGGTCGCGGACGGTGCGCGGGGGTCGGGGCCGGCGGTGCGGCGGTTCGCCGTGGACCAGGGTCCTGGGGTCGATCGGCAGCCGGTCGCGCAGGGCGTCGGCCTCGGTGAGCACGCCCAGCAGGTCACCGCGCCCGTCCACCACGGGCAGCGTGGTGAACCCGCGGGCGGCGAGCAGGGCGCCGGCGTCGCGCACCGACGTGTCCGGCGTGACGGCCACCACCTCGCGGGTCATCACGTCGCGGACCCTCATCGGGTCACCGCCGGGTCGTCGGCCGTGGCGGGCAGCACCACGACGGGGACGGTGGCGTGCCGCACGCAGTGGGCGCTGGTGCTGCCGAGCAGCACCTGGCGGAACCGGCTGCCGCCGTGGGCGGCGACGACCAGCATCGCCGCGTCGCGCGCCCGCACCTCCAGGGCGTCCGCCGCCGGGCCGCGCACGCTGTGCCGGACGACCTCGGGGAACTCCGCCCGGCCCACGGCCGCGGCGCGCAGCGCCTCCCCCACCAGCGCCTCCGACCGGGCGCGGGCGTCCTGCTCGGTCATCATGGTCCAGTCGACCAGCGGCTCGTAGGCGTAGGCGTGCACGACGTGCAGCGGGGCGTTGCGCTGGAGGGCCTCGTCGACGGCCCACCGCAGTGCGCGCTCGCCGGCGGGGGTCCCGTCGATGCCGACGACGATCGGGGACGTGGTCATGGCTCACACCTCGTTCAGGTCGATGGTGATCTCCGGCGGGTGCCGGAGCGTGTTGTGCACGGTGCAGTGCTGGAGGACCGCGAGCAGCGCGGTCTCGCGCCGCCGGGGGAAGCCGGGCGGCAGGGTGACCTCCAGCCGGACCTCGCCGACGCGGCGCTGGGGGTCGTCGGCCATCCGGTGGTGCGCGGTGACGGTGAGCCCTTCCCGGTGCAGGCCGTGGCGGTCGAGGAAGCGGCCCGCGTAGAAGGCGGTGCACGCCGCCATCGACGCCACCAGCAGCTCGACCGGACCGGGGCCGGCGTCGGCGCCGCCGTCGGCGGCGGGTTGGTCGGTGGTGATCACGTGGTCGCGCATCCGCACCACGTACTCCTCCCCCTTGGCGTAGGAGACGGACACGAGCGCGGTCTTCTCGCCGGTGGTCACGGGGTCCTCCTGGGGTCGTGCAGCCTGCGCAGGAACGGGTCCACCGGTTCGACCGGCGCCACGCGGACGCGCGCGTCCACCGCGAGCACGCCGTCGTCGGTGAGGGTCAGGGGGTTGAGGTCCAGCTCGGCGACCTCCGGCAGCAGTTCGGCCAGGTGCGAGACGCGGCGCAGCACCTCGCGCACGGCGGACTCGTCGTGGTCGTGGAACACCTTGGGCGCGGCGCGGAAGTCGTGCAGCAGGTCGTCCAGGTCGGCGTCCGACAGCGGGGCGAGGGCGGCGGCGCGGTCGTCGAGCAGGTCGGTGTCGACGCCGCCGAGACCGGTCACCACCAGCGGCCCGAACTGCGGGTCGGTGACGACGCCGACCAGCAGCTCACGGCCGCGCCGGGCCATGGGCTGGACGAACACGCCGGTCAGCCGGTCGCCGAACCGGTCGCGCAGCTCCTCGAAACCCCGGGCGACGGAGTCGGCGTCGAGGTCGAGCAGGACCCCGCCGCCCTCGCTCTTGTGCAGCAGGTCGTCGGCCACCGCCTTGAGCGCCACGGGCACGCCGAAGGAGCGCTGGGCGGCGACCGCCGACCCCGCGTCGCGCACCAGCGCGCCGCCGAGCACGGGCAGCCCGAACGCCGTGAGCAGCCGGACCACCCGGTCGGGCGACAGCCACCCCTCCCGCCCGGCCACGACCTCCCGGGCGGTGGCCAGGTCCACGTCGGGCGACCCGGTCGGCGCCGGTTCGGCTCGGCGCAGCCACCGGCCGCGCTCGGCCAAGGCGGCCAGCACGGCGGCGGCCCTGGCGGGGTCGGCGTAGACGGCGATGCCGTCCGGGGTCAGCGAGACGGGACCGGCCTGGTCCGCGCTGACCGCGAGCACGGGTGTGGCGGTGCGGTGCACGCCGCCCGCCGGGTCGCCCACGGCGGTCGGCACGGTGACCGCGATGACCGCGTCCACGGCCGGGTCGGCCGCGACGAGGTCCAGGCAGCGGCCGAACACGTGCTCGTCGACGGCGGCCGTGGTGTCGACCGGGTCGTGCGGGGCGGCGGTGGGGGGCAGCAGGGCCCGCAACGCCTCGACCGTGCCGGTCCCCAGCTCGGCGACGGTCAACCCGTGGCGGACGCACGCGTCGGCGGCCAGCACGCCGAGACCACCCGCGTTGGACAGCACGGCGACGCGGCGGCCGACGGGCAGCGGGGTGGCGTGCAGCGCGGCCAGCACCTCGACCAGCTCGCCGACGCCGTCCACCGCGGTCACGCCGGCCTGCCGGAACAGCGCGTCGCGGGTGACGGCCGGGGTCGCGGCGGCGGCGGTGTGCGAGGCGGCGGCGCGCTGCCCGGCCTCGCTGCTCGCGGCGCGCACGGCCAGCACCGGCTTGTGGCGCGCGACCCGGCGCGCCAGGCGGGAGAACTTGCGCGGGTTGCCGAACGACTCCGTGTACAGCGCCACCGCGCGGGTGCGCTCGTCGCGCTCCCACCACAGCAGCAGGTCGTTGCCGCTCACGTCGTACTTGTCGCCGGTAGACACAAGCTCGGTGGTGCCCAGGCCGAGCGCACGCAGCCGTTCGACCAGCGCGATGGCGACACCGCCGGACTGGGTGACCACGCCGATGTCGCCGGCGGTGGGGCGGCCGGCCAGGAAGGTGGCGTTGACCCGCACCTCGGGATCGGTGCCGGACACGCCGACGCAGTTGGGGCCGACCAGGCGCATCCCGTACCGGCGGACCACGTCGAGCAACCGGTCCCGGTCCACCCCCGAGGTGATCACGACCAGGGCCTTGACGCCGCGCCGGCCGCAGTCCGCGGCGACCCGCGGCACGGCCTCGGCGGGCACGCACACGACCGCCAGTTCCGGCGTGCGCGGGAGGTCGGCCACCGACCGGTGGCAGGCGACGCCCAGCACGCGGTCGGCGTGCGGGTTGACGGCGTACAGGGTTCCCCGGTAGCCGCCGAGGAGCAGGTTGCGCAGCACGGCGTTGCCGACCGAGGACCGCGTGCGGCCCGCGCCGACCACCACGACCGAGGACGGCTTGAGCACGGCGCGCAGGCTCGCCACGTCGGCGGCCAGCTCGCGGTCTGCGACCGCCTCCAGGTAGCGTTCGCCGGGCTCCAGGCCGAGGTCGATGCGCACCTCGCCGCACTCCGCCGTGGACACCCACGTCAGGCCGAGGTCGGCGAACACGCGCATCATCTTCGCGTTGGAGGTGAGCACGTCGGCGTGGAAGCGCCGCACACCGCGGGTGCGGGCCAGCGACACCAGGTGCTCCAGCATGAGCGTGCCGACGCCGTGGGACTGCCGCTCGTGGGCGACGACCAGGGCGACCTCGGCGGTGTCGGCGTCGAGCGGGACGTAGCTCGCCGCACCGACGAGCACGCCGGCGGCGAACGCGCCGAGCACGACGTGCCTCGGCTCGTCGGGCGAGGTGAGGCGGGCGACGAAGTCCTCCAGGTGCCGAGGTGAGGCACCGAAGAACCGCAGGTAGCGGTCATCCGCGGGCAGGCCGCGGTGCAGCGCGAGCAGGGCGTCGGCGTCGGCCCGACCCAGCTCGCGCAACTCCACCACGGACCCGTCCGCCAACAGCGCGCGGTCGACCAGGGGCGCGGTCACAGCAGCGGTCCGGGGGTGATGACGGGCTTGCGCCCGACCGGTTCGGCCGGCGCGGTGTGCTCGGCCGGCGCGGTGTGCTCGGCCGGCGCGGTGTGCTCGGCCGGCGCGGTGTGCTCGGGCTCGCGGATGACGACCACCGGGCAGTGCGCGTGGTGCACGCAGTGGGAGCTGACCGACCCCAGCAGCACGCCGCGGATCGGACCCGCGCCCCGGCTGCCGACCACGAGCAGCACCGCGTCCCGCGAGGCCCGGACCAGCACGTCGCGGGCGTCGCCCTCGGCGAGGAGCGCGCGGACGTGTCCGCCGAGCCCGTCGACGATCTCGTCCAACCGCGCCTGGCCGTCCTGGCGCAGCCGGTCGCGGTCCAGGTTGGCGGCCACGGCGGCGGACAGCGGCCCGATGACCATGCCGTGCTCCACGTGCCAGGCCAGGACGGCCTCGACCACCGCGCCGCGCAGCTCCGCCTCGTCGACAGCCCACCGCAGCGCGGTCAGGCTGGAGGGCGATCCGTCCACGCCCACCACGATCCTGTCGTCCATCACTCCTCCTCGGGTGCTCGCTCCTCAGCCTTCCGAGTGGCGACGTCCGAGGTCAGGTGCTGCGGTCCCCTCGGTGTCGGGACCTTGGGCCCTGATCCGGCGGACCGCCACCGCCGTCGTGCGCCGGGTGCGGGACGCGCGGTCAGTCGACCCGGACCGGTGCGACGACCGGCCTCAGGCCGACGCCCGTCACACCGGGGACGGTGTGCACGAGGGCGGTGACGACGCGGCGCTCGGCCTCGTCCTCGAACGGTCCCGCGACCACGGCCTTGCCGTTCTCCACCTCGACGCCCCACCGGCGGGTGCGGCTGTAGGCGGTCAGCAGCCGGTCGACGCGGGCGGCCAGGACGTCGTCGTCGGGGGTCAGCACGCGCAGCAGGTCGCCGCGGCTGACCACCCCGACCACGCACCCCAGCGCGTCGACCACGGGCAGGCAGCGCAGGCGGTGGCCCAGGATCGCGCTCGCCAGCTCGCTGGGCGAGGCGGTGAGGGGCGCGCTGACCACCGGCGACGTCATGACCTCGCCGACGGTCGCGCCGGTGCGGCCGAGGTTGGCGACCAGCAGGTCCGAGCCGGAGACGATGCCGGTCAACAGCCCGCCCGGCTCCACGACGGGGAGCGCGGAGAAGCCGTGGTCGACCAGCAGCGCGCTCGCGGCGCGCACGGTGGTGGTGGGCTCGACCGTGTACACGGGCCTCGTCATCACATCTGCTGCGTTCATACCGGCAACGGTCCGCCTGCCGGCGGTCGCGGAGCAGTGCGGATGGGCCCTTCGCAGCGGTGACACAGGTCCCTGCCCGGCCGGGGGGAACCGGGGGGACA
>NZ_JBPKJK010000234.1:0-10704 GCF_051756985.1 Saccharothrix sabaoui | reverse complement strand
TTCCGATCTGGTGCCGCTGCGGTTGGTGCCGGTGCGGTCGGTGCTGCGGTGCTGCGGTGCTGCGGTGGTGCCGTGGTGCCGCCGCCCCGGTACCGGGTGGGGCGGCACCGGGGTCAGCGACCGGCGGGGAGGGTGTCGGGCACGACCGCGCCCGGCGCGCCGGAGAACGTGCGCCTCCCGTACAGCAGGGGGCTCCCCGGCCGGTTCTCGATGTCGAGGATGCGGCCGAACACGACCGTGTGGTCGCCGACCCGGTGCAGGTCGGCCACGGCGCACTCGGCCACCGACAGGACGTCGTCGACCAGCACCGGCACCCCGTGGGGCGAGCGCTCCCACGCCACCGAGGCGAACCTGTCCGGCGCGGGCGAGGCGAACCGCTCGGCGGTCGCCCGCCCCCGCTCCGCCAGCAGGTTCACCGCGAAGGCGCCGGTCTCGCGCACCGCGGCCAGGGTGCCGGCGCCCTGGTCGAGGCACACCAGCAGCGTCGGCGGGTCGAGCGTGACGCTGACCAGCGAGTTGCAGGTGAGCCCGTGCGGGCGGCCGGAGCCGCTGAACGCGGTGACCACGGTGACGCCGGTGAAGTAGCCGGTCATGAAGTCCTTCACGGCACGGGGAGCTACCTGCCCGGCCTGCGCGTGGGTCCGGATCGTCTGCATGTGTTGCCCCCATCGTGTGCTCGGTGACGTGCTCCGCAGGGTCGGCCGGACTCCTCCCGCACCGGTCAGTCGTTGATGCTCGCGAGGTACTCGTAGCAGCTGGGCAGGGTGGCGACCATCTCGTCGGCCTCCGCCCTGAGCTTGGCGAACTCGGCGAGCGCGTTGGTGGGTTCCAGGTGGCGCAGCGCGGGCCGGGCGGTGAGCGGGATGCGCCCCAGGCCGAGGTTCATCGTGTTCCACGAGTAGCTCTCGAACCCGTGGTAGTGCGGGTAGATCGTCTCCTCGTCGAGCAGGTGCGACTCGGCCAGGTCCAGCTTCTCCTGGAGGCCCGCCGGGATGGGCCGGGTCTTGGCCTCCTTCCAGTACGGCGTGTCCTCCCGGTCGGCCGACCGGTAGTGCAGCACCAGGAACTCCTTGACGCCGTCGACCGCCTTGTTGATCCGGTTGTTGTAGGCCGCCGTCATCCGCTGGTCGAAGCCGTTGTCGGGGAAGTGCTTGACCAGCTGCTCGATCGCGTGCTGGATGAAGAAGATGCCGGTGGACTCCAGCGGCTCGACGAACGCGCTCGACAGGCCGATCGCCACGCAGTTCTTGACCCACGAGTTGCTGTTGCGGCCGATCCGCATCCGGATGTGGTTGGCCTCCAGGTCGTCCCGACCGGGCGCCACCTTCTCGCGCAGCTCGCGCTCGGCCTCCTCCGGCGTGATGAACTGGTCGGAGTAGACGTAGCCGTTGCCGTTGCGGCGGAACAGCGGGATCGTCCACGCCCAGCCCGCCGTCATCGCGGTGGCCGTGGTGTAGGGCTGCATGTCGGTGGCGTCCTCGCGCGGCACGCGCAGCGCGACCGCCCGGTTGTTGGGCAGGAAGTCCTCGAAGGACTCGAACTTCTCGCCCATCGCCTTGTTGATCAGCAGCCCGCGGAAGCCGGTGCAGTCGATGTAGAGGCCGCCGGTGATGGCCCCGTGGTTCTGGGTGCGGATCTCGGAGATCCAGCCGCGGCTGTCCAGGCCGACGTCGACCACGTCGTCCACCACGTGCTTGACGCCGTGCGCCCGGCCGTGCTCGGCCAGGAACGACGCCACCGCGTCGGCGTCGAAGTGGTAGGCGTAGGGGAACTGCGCGCGCTGGTCCTCCAGCGTCGACTTGCCCAGCGGCCCGTCGAGGCTGGACACGAACAGCGAGCCGTCCAGCATCCGGGGCGAGCGCTCGGCGTCGCACAGCGCCGTGGTGATGAAGCACGACCGGTCGAACGGCTCGCTGCGGTCACCCAGCTCCAGCCACCACTCCGCGAGGCTGAACCCGTCCGCGCCGCGCAGCCGCTCGAACGGGTGGTAGAAATGCTCGCCGGGCTTGCGCCAGTTCTCGAACCGGATGCCGAGCTTGTAGCTGCCCGCGCATTTCGGCAGCCATTCCCGCTCGTCCAGGCCGAGGTAGTCGAAGAAATGGCGGACGGTGCTGAAGGTCGCCTCACCGACACCGATCCGGGAGACCTGCGAGGACTCCACGAGGGTCACGTCGACGTGCGCGCCGAAGGCGGTCTTCAGGTAGGTCGCGGTCATCCACCCGGCGGTGCCACCACCCACGATCACCACGGATCGGATCATGTGCCACTCCCCTGTCAGGTAAGCTTTCCTTGCGGGAACGCGCCCCGGAACGGCCGGTGGATTGCTCCGGGCGGTTCGGAATCGCCTTCGACTCTGCTGTTCCGCGCCATACCGGCGCTATATTGCGGGTATGCTTCGGGAATATCAATTGGTGCCGGACAGGGCCGGCGCGGTCTCCTCGCGCAGGTCCGGCACGCGCCCCAGGTGCTCGACCACCCACGGGTCCGAGTAGATCGTGTCCAGGTAGCGGTCGCCCCCGTCGGGCAGCACCAGCACGCACGTCGACCCGCGCGGCAGCGTCGGGGCGAGCCGGTACAGGGCGGTGACGGCCGCCCCGGACGACCCGCCCGCCAGCACCGCCTCCTGCTCGACCAGGGCACGGCACCCTGCCACGCAGTCCAGGTCCGTCACGTGCACCACCCGGTGCGGTGCGCTCGCGTCGTGGATCTGCGGGCGCACCGACGCGCCGTGCCCCGGGATCAACCGGGACACCGGCGGGGGAGCGGGGTCGAACAGCGCGCTGCCCACCGCGTCCACCGCGATGATCTGCGTGCGCAGCCCGTGCCGGCGCACGTAGCGCCCGCAGCCCTGGAGCGTCCCCGTCGTGCCGGCCGGGACGAACAGGTAGTCCACCGGGTCGTCCAGCGCCGTCACGATCTCCCGCATGGTGCGCTCGTGCGCCTGCGGGTTGCGCGGGTTCGCGTACTGGTTGGGCCAGAACGCGTGCGGCAGGGTCGCCACCAGCTCCCGGACCCGGCGCAGCCGCGCGGGCAGCAGCTCGCCGGTCGCCGGGTCCGGTTCGGTGACCACCTCGACCTCCGCGCCGTAGGCCCGGAGGATCTTCACGTTGTGCCCGGTGGTCTTCGCGTCCACCACGCAGATGAACCGCAGCCCGAAGTACCGGCACAGCTGCGCCAGCCCGATGGCCAGGTTCCCCGAGCTGGACTCCACGACCACCGAGCGCGCCGGGTCCAGCTCCCCGGTGTAGAGCTTGTCCAGCAGCATGGCGACCGCGGTGCGGTCCTTGATGCTGCCGCCCGGGTTGAACTTCTCCACCTTGGCGTGCACCTGGAGGTCGAGCTCGACGGAGAACCGCTCGAGCTCGACCAGGGGCGTGTTCCCCACGGTGGAGAGGATGCCGCGCAGCGCGGGGTTGACCACCGGACTCAGAAACCCGGAGCGGCGGCCGGTGCCCGCAGCGAGCCCAGGTAGGGGTGCCACAGGTGCTCGGGGTCGGCCTCCACGGCCGCCACGACCTCGCGCATCGCGGCCAGCGCCTTGGGCTCCTCGCCGTCGTACACGTCGCCCTGGAGCATCTTCAGCACGTCGGTGCGGTAGCGCGGGTCCTGCACGAACGCGGTGAACAGCACGTTGAGGCGGTAGTAGATCGAGATGAACTCGTACCAGTACTTCACCGCGCGGCGCAGCTTGGTCTCGTAGGTGTCGAACCGCTTCTTGGCGTAGTCGCCCTCGGCGTGCGCGGCGATGATGTCCTGCGCGGCGATGCGGGCGCTGTTGAGCGCCACGCTCACCCCGCTGGAGAAGATCGGGTCGACGAACCGGGCCGCGTCGCCGATCAGCACGAACCGGTCGCCGCAGATCTGCTTCATCGCGTAGCTGTAGTCGCCCTCGACCTTGAACGGCCGGACCTGCTTGGCCTTCTTCAGCGCCTCGGCCAGCTCCGGCCGGCTGCCGACGAAGTCCCAGAAGAACTTCTCCCGGTCGGTGTTGGCCTCGGTGAACCGCTTCTTCTGCGTCACCACGCCGATGCTGGTGATCGTGTCGGTGATCGGGATCTGCCAGACCCAGGTGTCCTTGATCGGCAGGAAGTGCACGAAGATGTGGTCGACCACGGAGGCGTTGGGCGCGATGGCGTCCCGGTCCAGGTCCTCGAACCAGGTGTGCAGCGCGTACTGGTCGAACACCGGGTCGGAGACCTTGAACTTGAGCTGGCGGCCCACCAGGGTCTGCCGGCCCGACGCGTCGACCACCATGCCCGCGGTGTAGACGGCCTCGCGCGGCCCGAACCGGACGGTCAGCTTCACCGCCTCGGGGTCGTCGAAGTCGACGCCGCGCACGCGGGCGCCGTTGAACACGGTCGCGCCCTGCTCCTGCGAGTGGCGCAGCAGGATCGAGTCGAACAGGCCGCGGTCGACGTGGAACGTGTAGTCGCGGTCCACGCCGGGCTGGTTGCGCTCGACGAACTGGATCTCCGCCGACCAGTCGTGCGACAGGCCCTGGTAGCCCATGAACGGGATGTCGCGGGACTCCGCGGACGTCCAGGAGGCGCCGAACTTCTTCGGGAACTTCGCCTCGTCGATCTTCTCCAGCGCGCCGATCTCGTTCAGCACCGGCGTGGTCGCGGGCACCAGCGACTCGCCGACGTGCGGGCGCGGGAACGTCTCGCTCTCGAACACCACGACGGACAACCCGGCCCTGGCCAGGTAGGACGCCATCGTGGAACCGGCCGGGCCGCCGCCGATGATCGCGACGTCGTAGTCGGTCGTCATGAGTTCTCCCTGTCAGCGGTGCTCGCCGCGACCGGCTCGGCCTGCGGCTCCTGGTCGGCTGCTTCGGCCAGCACGAGGCCGGCGATGCTGGTGATGTCGCGGAAGTTGCGCGAGTTGACCCTCGCGTGGGAGACGAACACCCCGAACCGCTCGCGGACGTGGGTGAGCAGGACCGCGGTGCGCAGCGAGTCGATGATCCCCCACTCCAGCAGCGGGGTGGACAGGGTGAGCTCCCGGTCCTCGTCACCCCACAGGAACTCCTCCCGGATGAACTCCAACAGCGCGAGTTCCACTTCGGCTTGCTTCACCGCTTGCTCCTCTCGGGGCCGGGCGCCGCGTCGGCGACCACCGGCTGCTCCTTGCGTTCGGTCCGCCGCGCGGCCAGGTCCTCGTGCCGGCGGACCAGGGCGGGCCGGTCGACCTTGCCGTTGGTGGTGCGCGGCAGGTCCGCCGTGACGTGGACCCGGTCGACCACGGCGTAGGACGGCAGGAGGCGGGCGCAGTGCGCCTTGACGCCCAGCGGCCCGGGGGTGCGGCCCCTCACCGGCACGACGAAGGCGACCAGGCGGGCGTCGATGCCGCTGCCGGCCACGACCACGGCGGCGTCCTCGACGTCCGGGTGGCTCTCCAGGGTCAGCTCCACCTCGCCCAGCCCGACCCGGTGGCCGCGCACCTTGACCGTGTGGTCGCGCCGGCCGACGTAGTCGAACGAGCCGTCGTCGAGCACGCGCACCACGTCGCCGGTGCGGTAGGGGCCGCGCTGGGGCGGCGCGCCCCAGTAGCCCAGCAGCACGGTGGGGCCCTCGACCAGCAGCTCGCCCTCCTCGCCGGGGCCCGCGACCGCGCCGTCCGGCCGCTCGGCCCACGCCGTGTCGCCGGAGCAGGCCAGGCCGATGGGCACCGGCCGGTCGCGCGCCAGGTCGGCCGGGGTGACCTCGTGGAAGGTGCACACGTTGGTCTCGGTGGGGCCGTAGAGGTTGAGCAGGCGCGCACCGGTCCAGCCGGCCAGGGCGCGCACGCCGCCGATCGGGAACGGCTCGCCCGCGAAGCAGAGCGCCCGCAGCGCGGCGGGCGCGGGCCGGTCGAGCAGGCCGCCGTCGCGGATCATCAGGACGAGCGCGGACGGCACCGAGTACCAGACCGTGATCCGCTCGTCGTGCAGGAACCGCACGAGCTGGGTGGGCGCGTAGGCCAGCTCGGCGGGCAGCAGGTGCACCGACGCGCCCGCGGCGAACGCCGCGTACAGGTCCATCACCGACAGGTCGAAGACGAGCGGCGCGTGGTTGGCCAGCCGGTCCTCCGGCCGCACGTCCAGCTCGGCGACCGCCCAGTCCACGAAGGCCCGCGCGTTGCGGTGGCTGACGCACACGCCCTTGGGGGTGCCGGTCGAGCCCGAGGTGTAGAGGACGTACGCGAGGTCGTCGTCGCCGACCGGTTCGTCGACCGGCCCGGCCTCGGCGTCGGGGTCCCCGTCGTCGTGCAGGTCCAGGCACGGCGCCGTGCCGGCGAGCGCGTCGCGCAGCTCCGGCAGGCGGCCCGCGTCGGCGCACACGACCGCCGCGCCGCAGTCCGCGGCGAGCACGACGACCCGGGCCAGCGGCGCGGTCCGGTCCATCGGCACGTAGGCGGCCCCGAGCCGCAGCACGCCCTGCATGGCGGCGACCACGTCGGTGGACTTGTCCGACCACAGGACGACCCGGTCGCCCCGGCGCACGCCGAGCGCGCGCAGCCGGTGCGCGAACCGGTCGGCCGCCCGGTCCAGCTCGCGGTAGGTCAGGGCGGAGCCGGCGCAGGACGCGGCGAGCCGGTCCGGGTGGCGCGCGGCGCTGCCGATGACGAGTTCGTGCAGGCTCACAGCCCCATCCCCTTCGCCACGATGGTGCGGTGGACCTCGTTGGTGCCGGAGAAGACCTTCGCGGGCAGCGCGTCGCGCAGCTGCGCCTCGACGCCGGTCTCCGCGAGGTAGCCGCTGCCGCCGAACACCTGCATCGCGGTGATGCCGTTGGCGACCGCCGCCTCGGAGACCGCGATCTTGGCGAGCGACACCTCGGTGGTGTCCGCGCGGCCCTGGTCCATCCGCCAGCACGCCCGGTACAGCAGCAGGCGGGCGCTGTCGAGCCGCCCGCGCATCTCGGCGATCGGGTGCGCGACGGCCTGGAACTCGCCGATGCGGTGGCCGAACTGGCGGCGGCGGCGGGCGTGCCGGACGCAGCGGCGGAGCTGGTCCTCCATCAGCCCGAGGTAGATCGCGAACAGGCAGCCGCGCTCCCAGCCCATGGAGTGCTGGAAGATCGCGCCGCCCTGGCCGGGCTCGCCGAGCACGTCGTCCGCCGGGACGGGGGTGTCGGTGAACCCGACCCGGCCCGCCGGGCAGCCGTGCAGGCCCATCTTGACCATCGGCGGGCCGACCTCGACGCCGGGGGAGCCGCGGCGGACCACGAAACCGGTGTTGCCCAGGAACCCGGACGCCGGGTCGGTGCTCGCGTAGGTGACGAACACGTCGGCGAGCGGCGCGTTGCTGGAGAACGACTTGACGCCGGTGAGCCGGTAGCCGTCGCCGTCGGCGACCGCCTTCGCGTCCAGCCGCGCCACGTCGGAGCCGGCCTCGTCCTCGGTGATCGCGTTGGCGGCGATCAGCGTCCCGTCGGCCAGGCCCGGCAGCAGCTCGGCGGCCGTCCCGGGGGTGGCGAAGTCGCGGACCGCCACGGCGCAGGCCAGCAGGTGCGCGGCCACGCCGAACACCAGGCCGGTGTCCGGGCAGTGCCGGCCGAAGGTCTCCAGGCACAGGGCGGTGTCCAGGGCGCCCAGGCCGCCGCCGCCGTGCTCGACGGGCAGGCACAGCCCGGTCAGGCCCAGCTCGGCGGCCACCCGCCAGCGGTCCCGGGTGAAGTGCCCCTCCGGTGTGGACGGACGTCCGTCGCCCAACCGGTCGCGCACCGCGGCGGCCAGGTCCTCGCCGCGGCGGCGCTGTTCGCGCGTCAGATCGAAGTCCATGTCCTTCTCCGGTTCGACGACTCGGCTTCGACCACGCTCGCTGGTCGACCTATATTCGGGCACTACCCGGCCTGTCCCGGCCGGGTCAGCCGGCGCCGGCGGGTTCCCGGGCCGGCGGCAGCGCCTGGTCCGGCGCGGGCAGGGCGGCCCGGTCGACCTTGCCGCTCGCGGTCGTGGGGAACGAGGTCACGCCGAGGTAGGCGACCGGCAGGTGCGTCGCGGGCAGCCGCAGCGCCAGGAACTCGCGCAGGCCCGGCGGCACCGAGCCGTCCGCGGTGCGCACGTAGGCGGCCAGCCCGGTGCCGGTGGCCGTGGGGAAGCCGACCACCACGACGCCGCGCAGCGCCGGGTGCGCGGCCAGCGCCGCCTCCACCTCGCCCGGCTCGATCCGCACGCCGTCCACCTTGACCTGGTCGTCCCGCCGGCCGAGGTACTCCAGGACCTCGTCGGCACGGCGGCGCACCAGGTCGCCGGTGCGGTAGAGCCGGGCCCCGGGCGGACCCGCCGGGTCGGGCACGAACCACTCGGCGGTCAGCTCGGGCCGGCCGAGGTAACCCCGGCCGACGCCGACGCCGCCCGCGTACAGCTCGCCCTGCCCGCCCGCCGGCACGGGGTCGCCGTCCTCGTCGAGCACCAGCGCGCGCAGCCCGTCGATCGGCCGCCCGATCGGCACCGGGCCGGACGGCTGGGCCGGGTCGAAGCGGTGCGCGGTGACGTCGATGGCGCACTCGGTCGGGCCGTAGGTGTTCCACACCCGCACCGCACCGGGGTCCGGCAGCCGGTCCAGGAACCGGTGCACCAGCTCGGCGTGCAGCTGCTCGCCCGCCGAGAACAGCAGCCGCAGCGAGCCGCAGTGCGCCCAGCCCGGCTCGTCCACCAGGGTCCGCAGCAGCGACGGCACGACCTGGAGAACGGTGACGCCGTGCTCGGCCAGCAGCCGCACGATCGTCGCGGGGTCCCGCTCGGTCCCGGTGGGCGCGAGCACCACCGCGCCACCGCTGACCAGCGGGGCGAAGATCTCCCAGCAGGCCGCGTCGAACGTCGGGGCGGTCTTCTGGAGCACCCGGTCGGCCGGGCCCAGGCCGTGTGCGCGGACCGTCCAGGCGACCCGGTTGGCGATGCCCGCGTGGTGGACCACCACGCCCTTGGGCGTGCCGGTCGAGCCGGAGGTGAACAGCACGTAGGCCGCCTGGTCGCCGGTCACGTCGGCGGGCGGGGTCGCGGGGAGGCCGTCGGCGGCGGTCACCCCCCGGTCCAGCACCACCGTGCGCACGCCGGCGGCGACCATCGGCGCGTCGGTGATGGTCTGGGTCAGCACGAGGCCCACCCCGGCCGACCGGAGCACCGAGGTGGTCCGGCGGCCGGGGTGGGTGGGGTCCAGCGGCAGGTAGGCGCCGCCGGCCCGCCACACGGCGAGCAGCGCCACCACCAGGTTGACCCCGCGGTGCAGGCACACCCCCACCGTGCTCTCGGCGCGCACCCCGTTGGCGCGCAGCAGGTGCGCCAGCCGGTTCGCGCGCAGGTCCAGCTCGGCGTAGGTCAGCGGGCCGGCCTCGTCGAGCACGGCGACCGCCGCCGGGGTGGCGGCGGCCTGCCGGGCCACCAGCGCGGGGATCAGGGCCTCGGTCGTCGGGGTCATCGCGGGTCCTCCTCGCACCGGTGGGCGGGTCGGCGGTTCACGCCAGGACGTGCCCGTCCAGGTCGCGCATCGCGCGCGAGCGGCGGTGGTCCAGGTGCACGAAGGTGCGGTGGAGCCAGCGGTCGTTGCCGTCGTAGCGCGGCGTGAACAGCGTCCGGCCGTGCAGGGTGACCCGGTTGTCGACCAGGGCCAGGTCGCCGGGCACCAGCAGCAGGGTCTCGGTGACCGACTCCACGGCGTCCCGCAGCACCTCCAAGGCGTTCTTGGCGTCGGTGTCGTGGGCGTGGGTGGCGTGGAAGTCGACCTGGACGTCCGGGTCGGTCGGCTCCCCGGTGAGCACGGCGTGCGCCGGGGCGGCGTCGTCCGGTCGGCCGAACGACGGCGGCGCCTGCGTGGTGAACCGGGGCTCGGCCAGCACGGCGCGGACGTCCTCGGGCAGCTCGCGCACGGCCCGCCGGACGCAGCCCACCTGGAGCCCCGCGATGCGCTCGTGGTCGGCGCGCACGCACAGCAGGGCCACGTAGTCGGGCCGGCGCGGGTGGAAGGCGTTCTCCACGTGCATCTCCAGCCGGGTGGAGCCCGCGTTGCTCTGCTGGGTCTCCCGGCCGGGCACCGGCACCACGTTCTGCACCAGCGCGCCGGACTTCTCGTTGCGGTAGGCGATGACCTCGCCGAGCTGCATCGACACCATGCCGATCACCGCCGCGCCGGGCGTGGAGTCGCGCTCGACCGAGTCGGGCTCGGAGGGGGTCGGGCGCTCGGCGGCGCCCGGCAGGTTGCGCACCAGCAGCGCGCCGTCGGGGCCCGGGTCGCGGCGGAACTCGGCGAGCCGCGCGCGCAGGCGCTCGGGCAGCGTCGACGAGGCGTACCGGCAGTCGTTCACCCAGGCGATATCGTCCACCTTGCGGGGTGGCGCGCCCGCGAGCCGCTCCGCGCCCGCTCTGGTGAGGGCGCGTTCCTCGGCGGTCAAGGTGAACACGGCGTTGTCGTCCATCACTTCCCCTTCACAGCACTGCCGGAGGTCTCGGGTCGCGCACGGTCGACGCGGGCGGGCGGTGCTCACGGCCCTCCCGGACGCCCGGTCTGCACCGTCCACAGTGGTCGAGGGGTGGGCTGCGCGGCCGGCGGGCTCGGCCAGGATCATCGCGCGGGCTATGCGGGCGCTATACGCGTCCGTCGGCCGCCTGATATGGCTGTGGTATAGGCCGCGCCGGGGCAGCTCCCCAGGCTCCCGCCCCGCCGCACCACTGCCGCACCACTGCCGCCCGCGCCGCTTGCCCGGCCGCCCTCACCCGCCACCC